>CBDVBL010000374.1:0-2833 GCA_965372205.1 uncultured bacterium | reverse complement strand
GATAATAGCCGTGCTGTTCATAGTAGTCGAGATATTCGCCGCCGGATTTTTCTACGCCTGTTTTGCGTTGGGAGCGCTGGTTGCTTTTGCGTCAAGCCTGATTACAGGAAATCCGATATGGCAGATTGTCATCTTCTGCGTGGTGTCGGTGGGGTTGATTCCGGTGTCGAGGATTTTTGCCAGAAAGGTTACGGATGAATCGGTGCCGCAGGCCGGGGCGGACGCTCTTGTAGGTTTAGCAGGAATCGTGACGGGGGCCATCAGGCCCGCCGATGATGCCGGCAGGGTGAGAGTCGACGGTCAGAATTGGCGCGCCGTGGCATCGGAAGATACTGAGGTGGGCACTGAGATCAAAGTAATAGCCCTGCGGGGAGCCAGACTTACGGTAGAAGCTATTGATGCAAAGGGAGGTAATAATGGATAACGCTGGTGTTATATTGCTTCTGGTAGCCATAGTATTTTTTGCCCTTGTACTGGGCGCTATGTCCATCCGGATAATAAGGCCGTTTCAACGAGGTCTTGTGGAGCGGCTTGGTCGTTATCAGAGAAAATGCCATCCCGGTTTGCAGGTGATATTTCCTGTTCTCGAAACTCTGGTTCGTATTGATATGAGGGAGAGGGTGGTTGATGTTCCATCCCAGTCTATCATCACCAAGGATAACGTAGTGGTGGAGGTCGATGCCCTCATTTACTGTCAGGTGACTGATCCCTTCAAAGCCCATTATGAGATCACCGATTTCATCTATGCGGCTGTGAAACTGGCTCAGACGAACTTGAGAAATACACTGGGCGAAATGGAGCTAGATCAATCGCTGACATCCAGGGACGTTATCAACAATCAGCTCAGATCGGTGCTTGACATCGCGACCGATAAATGGGGCGTCAAGGTTAATAGGGTGGAGATACAGAGGATCGACCCGCCGATGGATATCACCCAGGCAATGAGTCGACAGATGAAGGCGGAACGCGACAAGCGAGCTGCGATCCTGGAGGCCGAGGGTATCAAGCAGGCCGATATCACGAGGGCCGAGGGTTCCAAGCAGGCGGCCATTCTGGAGGCCGAAGGTAAAGCCGAGGCCGTGAAGAAGATCGCCGATGCGGAAAAATACAGGAAAATTGCCGAGGCCGCGGGCGAGGCAGAGGCTATTATAAACGTGTTTTCCGCTATACATACGGGCGCGCCCGATGATAAACTGATAACGCTGAAATATCTGGAGGCGCTGAAGGGCATGGCCGACGGTAAGGCCTCGAAATTATTCATTCCATATGAGGCATCCGCACTTATTTCGGGGCTGGGGGCGATTGCCGATGTCTTAAAGCCGGAGGTGAAGACCCGGCTAAAGGAAAAGCCCGACACCAAAGGGGATTTGCATGAAACAGGTTAAATCGTTGGTTGCCGGAAAGCGCTTGACATTCGTCAAGCCCGAAATGACCGTATTTGAGACAGTCGCAAAAATGGCCGGTACCAAAATCGGAGCGGTGATTGTTCTCGATGACAGCAAGCTTGTGGGGATATTTACCGAACGTGACCTCCTTAACAGGGTAGTCAGTGTTGGTAAAGATCCTCAGAAGACGAAAATATCGGACGTAATGACGAAAGATGTCGCCGTCTGCGATGCCGACGACACATATGAGAGTTGCCTGGCCCAGATGAGACAGATCGGCTGCCGTCATATGCCGGTAGTCGACGGCGATAAATTGCTGGGAGTGTTATCCATACGGGATCTGTTGAGACATCATATATCGGTTCAGGACGCCGAGATAAAGATGATGAGTTCTCTTTATCGGTACCAGCCGCCGGATATGGAATATTAGCTACGCCAAAAGCGGTTAGCAGGCATTCAGTTAACATTTACATGTAGACGATTTTTTATTTCTTCTGAATGTTGCGGGTCGTCTGATTTAAACTCACAGGCAAATATCGCCTGAAAAAGCAAAATAGTTGATGCGATAATTTTTACTATTTAGTATTATATGTTCATGAGACAGGCCCGCGGAGGTTTTTTTACCACCTGAAAAGTTATGATGTTTAGTCAGGAAAAGAGACGCCTGATTTTCATTGTCTTTACCTTGTTGCTGATACTGACCGTTCATTCCGGCCTTGCTAAAGCTCAGGAGAGCATTTCAGAGGCGACGATTGCCGATCCGGATACAGGTTTCATCTTTAGCTACAGCCTGCTGGCGCCGCAGCCGGGTCCACCGACTGATCTTACAGCCAACGATCTGCCGAATGATAAGGGGAGAGCGGTCACGGTTGCCTGGAGAAAGGCCCAGGGCGACAACAGCGTCTTCCACACGGTGATGGGCTATCTTCTTTTTCGGTCACCATCGCCGGATACCGGTTTCGTTCTCTTGACGAGACTTCCCGCCGGCGCCGGCGGTTATTCCGATTCGGACACGTCGTTGGTCAACGGGGAAAATTATTATTATAAAGTGGCCTCGATCTATGAATATGATACTCTATTTACGGGTGTGGCCGGGCCCGCAGTTCCGAGGGCTCAGTTTTTTCATTCGAAGAGAATTCCGGTGCTTCTTTTCATGCTTCTTTTTACAGGCACCGCACTATATCTAATTTCCCACTCCAAGCGTGGCGGCAGGCTGTATATCCGCCCTATCGCTGGTATCGACGCGGTCGACGAGGCCATCGGGCGGGCGACCGAAATGGGCCGGCCGATATTGTTCGTTCCCGGGCTGGGCGAGGCCTCCCGCGTGGCGACTATTGCGGCCTTCACCATACTCGCCCGGGTGGCGAAAAAGGTCGCTGAATACCAGACCAGGATCATAGTGCCGAATTACGATCCGGTTGTTATGACTATCTGCCAGGAAGTCGTAA
>CBDVBL010000373.1:0-2835 GCA_965372205.1 uncultured bacterium | reverse complement strand
CGGAACCGCAATGAATTCCCCCGCCATGTCAGGGGTTGGCCAGATTTCCTCGTATTATATTATTGCCAATGACTGGATCTGAATAGTCCAGGCCGATGCCTCCCCCCCAACAGGCTGTATTTTCGGTGATCAAATTATCGCGAATTATTGGATTTGAATTGTAGCAGTATATGCCACCGCCAAAGTTGTCAGAGCCATAAGATTCATTCCATCTGATGATATTATTGCTTATTTTTGCGTCTGCACCTAAAATGCAGCGAACTCCCGCACCATTATATGAATATCCATTCTGGATAGTAAATCCTATAACAATGGCTGTGCTGTCAACGCCAGCTATCCTTACTACAGGACCGGACGAACCCCCATCGATAATAGTTGTTGTGATAAACTCCGGATTCCCGCTTGTCAGGAAAAGTGAAGCAACAACAATGTTTTTTCCTATAAAATCGATGTTTTCTACATATTCTCCCGGTTTCACCAGCACCGTATCATACTCATTGGCCGCGTCTATGCCCTCCTGGATGGTCGGGTAATCGCCGGGGATGAGGATTATTTCGGCGGACGCGGGAAGATTATTTATGGAGATCATAAGTGCGAGCAACGGGATTATCTTTTTCGGGGTCATCCTCTTAACTCCCTTTCGGGCTGAACGATGTTCAGCCACTACAAGTAGCCTCGTTACTTCAAAAGCACCATCTTAATACTTTGACTCCGCTCGCCGATCTCCAGCCGGGCGAAATAGATGCCGGTGGGGAAACCGGCGGCATCCCAGGTGATTGTGTGTCGGCCTGCTTGTTTTTCGCCTTCGTATATCGTCGCCACTCGCTGACCGAGGAGGTTGTAAATGGCTATTGAGACGGGGCCGGACTGGGGCAGCATATAGCTCAATGTGGTCGAAGCATTGAACGGATTGGGGTAGTTTTGAGATATATGGAGATCCTCCGGTAAAATCTCGACATCGGAATTCTCTATGCCTATAACGATATCATAGCCGTACGTGATAAACGCGTAATCGTAAAACGGCTCCTCATCGTAAACATCCGTTATTCCGGGGTAATCGGAGTCGTGGTTACCATTCCAGGTGTATCGCTCATCGGGTGACGGCGACGGCTGACTGCTGGAAACGTATATCCGGTATGGTTCACCGGGTTCAAGATCTATCGTTTGGGGAAAATTCGCTCTTACCCAATCGTTCGCTGGCATATTGTTTTCTTCCACGACCAACGTACTGAGGATATCACCGAAATCGGTCGCTATCTGAGCGATCATATCACCGGGGGAACCCGATTTTTGTATATGAAGCTCGATTGAGCTTATATTGTCAAGTGTGGGGAAAAACTGTTGCCAGCGAACCACACCCTCATCGAACCAGAATCCCTCAGTGGCTATAAGCTGGCTTTGATCCATAATCTCGGGAATCTCCCGGCCAAAGTAATAAGCTCCCATATCCACTATCGTACCGTCGGGGTCGTAAGGACTGGACGGATCGCCGGCGTCAATACAGGGCGATCCAGCCTGGAGATGGAAGTCGCCGTTTTCCGGATCGACAAACAACGGATCGGCGTCGATATTGTTGCCACCACTCATACCGCCCTGGACGTCGCAATATCTGATAATAAAATTGTTACCTTCTTGAATGATTTCATTGCCTTCCACCGTTGCGGAATCTGCCCATAATATAGAATTTTCAAGACGCAGAAATGTTGGCCGATCCAGGAAAATCCCGCCCCCGGTTCCCCCCAGGTTACGACTGATGGTGCAATTGGTTAGGTCCAAGTCCGAATCCCAGACGGAAATCCCGCCTCCGTTATCCGGTGCGGAATTACCGGTGATCTCACAATATGCAATATCAAGGTGGTGACATAATTTGAGATAAACTCCGCCTCCATCGATTAAGGCCGTGTTCCCGGCGATGACAGTGTTATGTATTACAGAAAAGCCGGATTCCCAGAAGTATATGCCGCCACCGCTACCGTCGGTCGTATTGGCGTGGACCAGGTTGTTATTCAAGTAAACATCAGAGTCTATGAAATAAGCGCCGCCGCCCCGATAACCGGCGAAATTTTCGGTGAATAGGTTATCGTTAATTTCATTCCAATTATACCCATCACAAAAAAGCCCACCGCCATTGTATTCGCATGAATTATTCCTGATGATGTTATGGCTTATGGTGGAATTCGCACCGGGTTCACAGTATATACCGCCGCCACTGTAAGCATAGCCGTTCTGAATTGTAAAGCCGACGATTGTAGGAGGGTGAGCTAACGGCCCGACAGTTATCACCGAACCCGAGTAATCACCGTCGATAATGGTCGATGAAATATACGACGTGTCTCCGGTCGTCAGGAAAAGAGAAGCAAGGGTAGTACTGTGCCCGTGGAAACTGACATTCTCGTAGTATATCCCCGGTTGAACCAGCACCGTATCGTCGTCCTGTACGCTGCTGGCCTCTATCCCCTCCTGGATTGTGGGATAATCGCCGGGGACGTTGATGATTGTTGCCGAAGCCGAAACCAAGGCAACCGAAACCAAAGCCAGTGAAAAAATCATAACGCCTTTCATCATTCCTCCTGTTTACTTTATCAACACCATCTTTTTGGTTTCAACCATAGCCCCCGCCTGAATCCTGTAGAAATAGATGCCGGAGGGGAAACCAGCCGCATCCCAGGTGATTGTATGTCGGCCCGCCTGCTGATCACCGTCGTGTATTGTAGCCACCCGCTGGCCGAGGAGGTTATAGATGGCTATTGAGACCGGGCCGGACTGGGGCAGCATATAGCTCAATGTTGTAGCGGCATTGAACGGATTGGGATAATTCTGGAGCAGGCCGCAGGC
>CBDVBL010000372.1:0-2837 GCA_965372205.1 uncultured bacterium | reverse complement strand
CAGTTAACTGCGACCATACCCGGCATACTTAACCACAGTATTAGACCCCGGGATTCCATAAATGTTAAGTTAATAAATACAGACAGACGATTCCAGAGAAATAAAATCTATAATCCTGATAAACCATGAGCATCCGAAAGAATTTTAAATCAGTGACCTATTGTGAGATGTGTCAATGAATTTGACAGGTTCGCTATCTATGCCTTATTATTCAAAAAAAGGAGGCGTTTGATGTGTTTGATTTTGAGCTTAGTCCCCGCCACGCTTTTCCTGGCTATCGGATACATCGTCCTGGTTTCTTCCGCCAGGGCGGAAGGGGCCAGACGCAGATTCGGCGAGATCCTGGCGATATGGGTGTTTATAGTCGCTTTGATGATTCCGATTATAGGCGCGCTCATTACCTTCTCCGGAATGTGCCCCCTGGGAAAGTGATGCCCATTTACATCTGCTCGTGATTGAGATTGCGTTCTGCCAGACGTAGACAGCGATGGCTTGACGTTCCAGTCATTTCATTCCTCATCGCTCGCCCTTTTTTCGATAAGCATTTCCGGTATGCGGTTGCATCTACCCACTAAACAAAACGGGTCTTCGATCTTCAACGGTTCGCCGATGCCATACCCCTGCCCGTATTTGGCGCCGATCAAATTGCCGTAGCTTCTCGCCAAGGATTCCAGTGACCAGAGGTAATCTCTCTCCTTTTCCGGGTTGAGGAACTGCGAGCGGTGCGCGGAGAGCGCCTTTATCCACTCGTCGAATTCATCGGTGATATCGACCACAAAAGTCGGCAGCACCTCCGGCGGCAGGAAATAGTGGAATAGAGCGTTAACCCGATGCGGCGGCAGATCGATGGGGATTTTTTTGAAGGTGGCGTAATTGACGGCATTGACCACGATCCGCCCGCAGGCCAGGTGATCGGGATGCGACTGCCGTTTGCCGTGCCCGCCTTTCCACCATGGCGCCAGCACAATGGATGGCCTGTACCGTCGGATATATTCGGCGGCGATCAAACGGGTATCGTAATTGTCATCGAGTTTGCAATCTCCCAGGTCTAGATGAGCGACCACTTTCGATCCCATGATCGTGGCGGCGTCTATTACTTCTTTCTTGCGAAGCTCCGGCGTGCCGCCCGTGCCCATCTCGCCCTCGGTGAGTATCACCAGTCCGGTTTTATAACCGCGTTTGTTTAGCTTTATCAATAACCCGGCGCAACCAACCTCCACATCATCAGGATGAGCGCCAAAAGCTAAAAGATCGAGATGTTCGTGCTGAGTCTCAGTCATTGGTATCTCCTTGAGTATTTCCAGGAGGATTCACTCTAAACTTATTGCAATATCAGGAAAACGATTATCAAACGCAACCGGCAACATGATATTGGCCGCCTGTCTGAGCCTTATGCTACCTGCTTTTGATATAATCGAATACCGCTTTAGAGCCGCCGTGCTTCTCGATTTCAAGCATTTTGCGAAGACCGTTCGCGTAGTCGCTCGTCCCCGATCTCATGTTCATGGCGAACTGTTCATAATCGAAATATAAAAGAGAATGATAAGCCGTCCATTGCGCGAATCCTTCCTGATCTTCATGCTGGAGATTGCTGCCGCAGTTCTCAGCCTGCCAGGCATGAGTGATCTCATGTGCAATCGCGCCAATCAGATCCTTTTTCCTCAAACCGTAAAGCACATATATGTTATAATCATCGCCCTTGCGATAAAATAGCGCGTTGAGATCACCATGCGTATCTTTCGATTTCATTTTCAGGAAATCCTTATCCTGCAGGGAATACTTGATACTATGCTCTATTCTTATCCCCAATCTGCTGTCCAGGTAAAAAAGCACCTGTTTTTTAATGGGGGTAACCAGTCCGGGCTCAAACATCGCCACGCTGCGGCAATCGGGACATAAATATCGCCCATCATCGAGTTTCGTCGCATGCGGCCCCGACGGCGCTCCGCAGTCGGAACAGATCGGATACCTGGCCACGCATCCGGAGCAATATTTTAAGGTTTCATTCCCCTCAAAATAGTTATAATCGCGCAAAAGAGCGGTGCCGCATGAATGGCATCTTTCGATATCGGTTGCGCATCTCTCGCAGAGCCGGGCCAAACCGACCTGCCGAGGTTCGTTTACAGGTCGCTGGCAACTGTCGCATTTTGGTTTGGACTGTGCACACTGTGAGCATACGTTAATTCGGACATCGGGATAGAAATTATAGCTGCCGTTAATGGCTTTGCCGCAAAGATCGCATTTCAGATCGGCGTCGGCGATTTCAGTGACAAAAAAAACAATCGCAACTAAGAAAAATATAGAAGGAAGCTTAATCCCTCTCATACGGACTCGTCCTACTTCGGCTTATTAACAGATTCCAGGTTATTGATATATTCTATCGATTTCAATAGTTCTGATTTCGGAAAAACCTCGAGTATCACGTCAGCCCCGATGGTATCGAAGATTTCGAGATAACCCGTTATGTTAACCTTGCCGGTTCCAAGGGCCTTGTGATCAGCGCCATTCGAAACATCGTGCAGGTGGCCGAGTTTCACCCGGCGGATATTCTCCTGAAAGAATTTTATGATCCTCTCTCTTTTAGCCGGCGGCGCAAGTTCGGTATGCCCGACGTCCCAGGCGAGATTCAACCTGTCCTCCGTCACCATCCGCGCGATAGTGTCGAGGAATTGCTGCGGCAAGCTATGGGTGTTTTCGATGCATAATTTTATGCGGTCCCCGGCGTAATCCAGGAGTCGGGTTACCGAGTCCGAAAATAATTCGATATGTCTTCCCGGTATTTTCTGTTCCATAAAAATAACGCGATGCGATGAGATGGAATAAAAGGCCAGCCGCCC
>CBDVBL010000371.1:0-2843 GCA_965372205.1 uncultured bacterium | reverse complement strand
AGCCTTCTGCTTAACCTCTTCAGGAAGATCCGACATCATATCGGTGAGTATCATACCCGGGGCTACGGCGTTGACATTAACCGAATATTTGCCCAATTCTCTGGCTACTGCCTTCGTAAGGCCTATAATACCGGCCTTGGCAGCCGAATAATTGGCCTGACCGAATTTGCCCCGAAGGCCGTTAATCGATGTAACATTAATAATCCTGCCCGATTTCTGCTCGCGGAATCTCGGCGATACGGCCCGGATGAAATTGAAATACCCTTTAAGATCGGTGTCGAGCACCGAATCCCACATCTCCTCGGTCATTTTCCAGATGACACCGTCGCGGTTTATGCCGGCATTATTCACGAGGAAATCGACTTTACCGAATTCTGCGATAACGTCCTCGACCATCTTTGCTGCATCCTCGAACGACGAAACGTCGCATTGAATAGCCATCGATTTTCGGCCGAGTTTTTTGATATCGTCGACCAGTGCTTTGGCCTCGGCGTCATGTTTACGGTAATTCACGGCCACATCCGCGCCGCATTTCGCCAGGTATAGCGCCGCCGCCGAGCCGATACCCAAAGATGAACCGGTTACTATGGCGGCCTTATTTTTCAGATTAAACATTTCAACTCCTTCTGGGCCTGGTGCCGATTATAAACATCATTACCGTATCCCGGCTGATAGGTTCATCCTTCACCGACCCGTACCCTTCAATATCCACAAACCCGACAGACTCAAACATGCCGATCAATTCATGGAAAGAATACATCCGAATGTTGACATCGAATTCCTCCTCTTTGCCATCCTTAAGGAAAAACCAGGTGCCGCGATTGATCGATCTGGCATAATCGAAACTGCGTTTTTGCATAACTTTCACGCCCTTAACCTCAAACCAATCTCTGGGATCATATTTGGCCATGATCCAATCACGATTGATAACATGCAGCATGAACTTCCCGCCCGGCTTGAGCGCACGATACATCTTCTTCAGCACGAGAAGATTGTCGGCTTCCTTTTCAAAAAAGCCGAACGATGTCCAGAGATTGCCGCCGGCATCGAACACAGAATCGAAATTTATCCGGCGCATATCACAATTCTGCAGATCGATTTTCAAACCGCTCCGCTTGGCCTTTTTCGCCAACTCGTCGAGATAGGATTGCGTGATATCGACACCCGTAACCCTGATGCCCTTTTTCGCCAAAGGCAATGCAATTCTGCCGATGCCACATGCGCAATCGAGAAATTTCTTTCCGGGTTTGAGATCCAGTTTTTTAATAACGTAGCGGGCGTGAGCATTAGTCACTTTTTGAGATATAATGCCGAAAACCGGCGTGAAGGCCGGGAAGAAATCATCCCACCAGCCGGAGTCTTTTTTAGACATCTATACCTCTAATTTTGCGCCGCACATACCGCAGAATTTGTGCAACCCCGGAAGCTGCGTAGCGCCGCAGGCTTTGCATACATGCTTATATGGCCCGTACTTAAATTCCGATGAGCCCCCTTCGGCAGCAATCTTACGCAGACCCATATAATCGGCCTTGCGTTTCTCGATGAATGCCTGCATACCCTCGTTCGGCTCCCAGGAGGAAAAATGCAGAGTCAGCCAGTCGCGGGCGTGGCCGATGGTTGCATACCAGACCTGTTCTTTCCAATAATTGATCTGTGTCTTGGTGTAGCGCATACATTCCGGAAACTTGTTGAGCATTTTGCCAGCCATCTCCATACAGGCGTCATCCAGCTGATCGCGAGGTACGACTTGATTGACCAATCCCCAGTCTAACGCTTTTTCGGGTTTGATTTTTTCGTTCAGGTAGAGGATCTCCCTGGCCCGCCTGTCGCCGACGAAAATGGGAAGCCATTGCGTAGCTCCCCCGCAGGCCACCGAACCGACATTGGTGCCGATCTGGGCTATGTACGTATCATCAGCCATTATGGAAAGATCGCATGCCATATGCGATTCGTTGCCGCCGCCAACGGCCATGCCGTTCAGACGGCAGATAACCGGCTTGCCGCATTTAAGAATCGCCTCGATGTAGCCCGCAAAAAGCCCCATATACTTGAAATAGTCGCGCGGTTTCTGGGTGTAGTAAGCGGAGTATTCCTTGACATCGCCACCGGTGCAAAAAGCCTTTTCTCCCGCGCCGGTGAAAATCACTACGCCGACAGCATCGTCCCAGGAGGCATCGGTGAAGGCCGTCGTCAATTCGTTAAGACATGGTGTATTGTAGGCGTTATAAAACTTCGGCCTGTTTATCGTGATACGAGCCACCCAGTCTTTCTTCTCGTAGATTATTTCTTTAAACCCGTATTCTTCCGGTTTTTTCGGCTGGAAAAAATCCATATCTCCCTCTTCTTTGCTATATGTTTTTGGAACTTCATTTATTGAATTTAAACAATTTTAATCGATTTTGACCTAATTCGTTCCGATTATTGCTCAATCCCGCCCAGATCGAGCACCGAAGCTGAGCGTTCACAATAATAACATTGTCCGTGCGGACCCGCAAGCGAAAATGGGGTTTATCCCCCACTTTCGCAGAGAGATCGCAGGTATCCAAAATAAGATATCCGGAAAAATCCAATCGTTACATATCATGATCGATTTTCAAAATAAACCTGGCGTCCACCGCTTTAGACTCGCCGGCCTTCTCGGCAACGATGAAGGGATTGACATCGAATGATTCAAATATCGGGAAATCTGAAACCAGAAGCGAAAGCCTCATGAGAGCCTCCTCCAGGATCTTGAGATCCACAGCCGGAGAACCGCGGAAACCGGTCAGCATCGGATACCCTTTGACCGATTTTATCATTTCTTCGGCATCGTAGTCCGTCAGCGGATGAACTTTAAAAGCAAT
>CBDVBL010000370.1:0-2845 GCA_965372205.1 uncultured bacterium | reverse complement strand
ATGTCATTAAAAGCTCTCCCCAATTCCCTGCAGGTTGTCAAGTCCAGCGGACGATACGAACCGTTTAAGAGAGAAAAACTTTTCTCATCCATTAGAATCGCCGTGCGGAAAAGACCCGTTTCCCGCAAACGGATCGAAAAGGCCGCCGACGAAATAATCAATTCTCTCGGAAACAGGGCCGAGGTATCTTCATCGGAACTTGGCACGCTCGTAATGGGGCAACTGCGCGAGATAGATGAGGTAGCCTATATCCGTTTCGCCTCTGTTTACCGTAAATTTCAGGACGTGGCTGACTTCACCAGGGAAGTGGAAAACCTATCCGAGGAAGAGAGAATTGACAGATAACGATAAAGGCGAAATGCCGTTTTTAGATCACCTGGAGGAATTCCGATGGCGGATCATAAAAATCCTCATCGCATTGGTGATTGCTGCTATCGGATCATATATAGTCTCCGATTTCCTGTTTCAATGGCTTCGCTGGCCCCTCCAGAGAGCCGTTCCCGACGGTAGTATCGATCTTAATTTCCTGAAGGTGGGGGAGGGTTTTACAGTCAGAATCAAACTCTCCATCCTGACAGGAATCTTCATATCCATTCCCGTGACTATTTATCAAGTCTGGCGGTTTGTGATGCCCGGGCTTTATGAGAAAGAGAGAAGAATTGTGGTTCCTCTGGTGGCGTCATCGTCGTTTCTGTTCCTTCTGGGAGCGGCCATGTGTTTCATCTGGGTCCTGCCATTCACAATAGGTTTCCTTCTGAAGATAGCGCCGGAGGATGTGAAACCTGTTTTGACAATCAATGAATATCTCAATTTCGTAATGTGGACTACTCTGGCCTACGGTATTGTCTTTCAGTTGCCTATCGTAGCTCTCTTCCTGGGTAAATTGGGGATTATAAACGCCAGGCTGTTAGGGAAGGGACGAAGATATGCAGTCATCGGAATTGCCGCCATAGCCGCTATCGTAACCCCCCCGGATATTTTTTCCATGGCTATGATGGGATTGCCTCTATATCTTCTATACGAGGTCTCAATTCTAATACTAATTATCATCGGAAAAAGCGGCAAAAAAGCCGAGTTGGCCGGGTAACCGATATGATAACATAAAGTTACAAAATTGTTCAGATTTTGGGTATTGACAAAATCCAGATATGATATAACTTATGATCGTCGGGCTTTCTGCCCCCTGCAATTGTTCGAGCCTCTTTTGTGCCTTCATTTGACGGACGGGGAACACCGTCCGAGCAGGATAGGTTAACCTTATATGGGACTGGGGGTTTTCATGAGGCTAAGTAAGATTGTCCTGGGGGGATTGTTATTATGCCTGGCCGCCGCGACCAGCGCTGAGGCACAGTATTACTTCGGCCAGAATAAGATTCAGTATGTCACATTCGATTGGCAGGTTCTGACAACAGAACATTTCAATATATATTTTTACCCGGAGGAAAGGGAAATCGCCGAAACTGCCGCCAGGCTGGCAGAGGATTCTTATGACGTACTCCAGGAAAAATTCAATCACACAATAGACAAGAAAATTCCATTTATTGTATATAGCTCTCCCGTCTTTTTTGAGCAAACAAACGTTATCCCCGGGATTTTGCCGGAAAATGTGGCCGGATTCACGGAATTCTTCAAGCAGCGAGTCGTTATCCCATTCAATGGTTCTTTCTCTGATTTCGCCCACGTGGTCCGACATGAGATGATCCACGTTTTCACCATGCAGAAAATCGCCTACGTAGCGAAAATGCATCGCAAAAATAACGTGGCCACTCCGCCATTGTGGTTTACCGAGGGAATAGCCGAGTATTGGTCTAAAGGCTGGGACAGCCAGGCCGACATGGTCATGCGCGATATGGCAATCTCCGGTCGGATAATAACTCTGGAAAACATCTACTCGATATCCGGCAGCTTTCTGATGTATAAAGTGGGTCAATGTATTCTTAATTACCTGGGGGAGACTTATGGCGATGATAAGCTGGCGGACATCTTTGATAATTGGTGGAGAGGTCACACGTTTTCTGAAATAGTCAGATTAACCTACGATAAGCCCCTCAAGGAAATCGGTGCGGAATGGGAATATTGGGTCAAAAAACGATACTATCCCTATATTAAGAGCCAAGAGCTGCCGGATCGCGTGGCAGAGCCGCTGACCCACGACGGTTATAATATCAAACCCACTATCTTCCTCAAAGACACTAAAGAGGGACGGAGAGAATATATCGCATTCAAAACCTTCCGGAGGGGTTACGCAAGCATCGCGGAGATGCCGATTGACGGCGAGAAAAAGCATTATAAGACGCTGATTAAAGGCGGTAGATCCGAAGAATATGAATCGCTCCACTTCACAGATTCGGGTCTGGACGCCAATATTAACGGCTTGATTGCCTTCGCCTCCAAAAGCCAGGAAAGCGATGCATTATACATCTATGATTCCAGACGAGGAAAAGTAATAAAGAAGGTCAAGAAACAGTCGCTTGTGGCCATTTCCTCGCCCTCCTGGTCGCCCGATGGCCAGAGAGTCGTTTTCGAAGGTATCACCAAAGGCGGAAGATCCGACCTTTATATATACGATCTGAATAGCGAGGAATTTACCCGACTTACGGATGACATTTATGTCGATAAAACTCCCTCCTTCTCCTTTACCGACAAACTCATCGCATTCTCATCAGATCGTGATATCGAAGGTTTCAATGGATCACGAAACCTGTTTCTATACCATCTGGAAAACGGAAAGATAACGCGCCTGACCTCCGGTAATCAGATCGATGAGTCTCCTCGCTTTACCAGATCCGGAGATAGAATCATCTTTGCATCGGACTGCAATGGTGCCATGAATCTGTATATCCTG
>CBDVBL010000369.1:0-2851 GCA_965372205.1 uncultured bacterium | reverse complement strand
GTCAACGCCGTAGCCCCGGGTATGATACTCACCGATATGATGTCGGACCTTCCTGAAGAGGTTAAGCAGAAGGCTGTTGATGAGACGGTGCTCGGCAGGCTCGGGGCGCCGCAAGAGGTGGCAACGGTGATAGCGTTTTTGTGCAGCGAGGAATCTCGTCACATAACCGGTGAAGTAATCAAGATCGACGGCGGGCAGTATATATAGGGTATAGCATTGGAGGATAAATCCCGTTATTTGTCTTTTGTAGGCGGTCGGTTCATCCGGCCGCAATCGAGGCCGGGATGTTGGGGGATAAACCCCCAACCTACGAATGATAGATGTTTTCCTAACAATAAAAAGGGAGCAAAATGAACTTAAACGATGTAGTCTGTATCTCCGCCTGCCGCACGCCCATGGGAAGGTTCGGCGGGACGTTGAAGAATATGGCCGCTTTCGATATAGGCGCGGTGGCGGTAAAAGAAGCGGTTAAAAGATCGGGCGTGAAGCCTGATGATATCAGCGAGGTAATACTTGGCAGCTGCCGTCAGGCTGGCAACGGCCCCAACCCCTCGAGGACGGCGGCAGTAAGGGGCGGAGTACCGGAATCGGTACCGACCCAAACCATCAATATGGCCTGCCCGTCGGGGATGAAAGCTATTCAGCTTGCCAGCCAGGCGATCCGGCTGGGCGATTCGGAAGTCGTTCTGGTCGGTGGTTTCGATTCCATGTCGACCATACCGTATCTTTTGAAAAACGCCCGCTGGGAAGGTTTCAAGATGGGCGATAAGACGCTGTTTGACGGATGGTCCGATTCGATTGATCCATTGATTAATCAGGGAATGGGCCAGACGGCGGAAAACCTCGCGGAAAAATACAAGATCCCACGCGAGCAGCAGGACGAGTTCGCGCTATCATCGCATACGAAAGCTGCAAAGGCCCAGGACGAGGGATGGTTCGATGAGGAGATAGTGCCGGTTGAGGTTGTTTTGAGGAAAGAGACTATTACGTTTGCGAAAGATGAAACGGTCAGGCGCGACACGACCTTGGAAAAACTGGCAAAGCTGAGGCCGGCATTTAAGAAAGACGGCACAGTTACAGCCGGTAACGCCTGCAGCATGTCCGACGGCGCCTGCGCTTTGGTTTTCACGAGCAGGGAAAAGGCCGAGTCTCTGGGTGCCAAGCCGTTATTTTCAATCTTGAGCTATTCCGCAGTCGCAGTGTCCCCGTCGACAATGGGTGAAGGGCCGGGTTTGGCGATTCCACCAACGCTGAAGTCCGCCGGAATGACTATCGAAGATCCCGACCTGATCGAGGTCAACGAGGCGTTCGCGGTACAGATACTCTCAAATGAAAAGGTATTAGGCTGGAACCGCGATAAGCTGAACGTCCATGGCGGAGCGATTGCGCTGGGTCACCCTACAGGGATATCGGGCGCAAGAATATTGGTAACGTTGTATCATGCTCTCAAGATTCATAACGGTGAGATCGGCCTGGCGGCGATTTGTGGAGGAGGCGGTGTAACCATGGGGATGCTCATAAAAAGGGAGTCTTAAGATGCCGGATTTCAAAAACATTGCGTATGAGGAATCAGATAAAATCGGTTATCTGACTTTGCAGAGAGACGACGGCATTAACGTGCTCAATATCGAGATGATGGAGGAGATCAATTCGGTCCTTGAATCTCTGAAAGGCGGCGGCAACCTGAAGGCTCTGGTCATAAAGGCCAAGGGCAAGGCGTTTTCGGCTGGCGTTGATGTTTCCGAACATACCGCAGAACTGGTCAATAAGATGATTGATGCATTTCATAAGATATTTCGTCTCCTTGATAAAATGGAATGCCCGACCATCGCCCAGGTTCACGGTGCCGCGCTGGGTGGAGGATGCGAGCTGGCCTGCTTCTGTGATATGGTACTGGCCCGGGAGGGGGCTAAATTCGGGCAGCCGGAAATCAAGGTAGGCGTGTTCCCGCCGGTGGCGGCGGCAGCGTTTCCGCAGCACGCTCATCTGAAGAAAGTATATGAGCTTCTGCTTGTAGGGGACGTGGTACTCTCCGACGAAGCCGAAAGAATGGGGCTGGTCAACCGGGTTTATCCGAAAGAGGAGTTCGAGAAGAAATGCCAGGAATTTGTATACAGGCTGGCCTCCAATTCGGCGGCCATTCTGCGCCTGACTAAAAAGGCGATAAGAGCCAGCATTGGGAAAACCTTCTCCGAAGCATTGCCCGTGATTGAGGATATCTATCTTAAAGAGATGATGAAAACCAAAGATGCCCACGAGGGATTGGCTTCGTTCATAGAGAGGCGGCAGGCAAAGTGGGTGGACGAGTAGGGGGAGCCTGCGCGTCACCGCTTGCCGTGATCACGATCCGCTTCTCCCATTCTGCGGTCAGGGCAAGGCCTGATGCGCAGAGAAATTTGTATTTCGGGAAATGTGATTCCCCAAGTTCATGGAGGTTAGATAGATGGAAACAACCGAGAAAATAGTTGAGGCCTACGTGCGATATGTTAAGGGTTGGTTCACCATCCCTAACATCAAATGCAAGGGACAAATGGAAATCGATCTCCTTGCCATTGATGCTTCACGGACAAGGGGGATTAAGCGTTACCATATCGAAAGCAGTGTTTCCATTTCTGGTACCTATTCGAAATTGACTAACAAGCCGTTTTCACCTGATGAATTGAAAAAAAGGGTTAAACAGGCAGGACAGAGACGGGCGCTGGGATTTTTTCGCGAGCGTAAGTTTAAGGACCTTGGGATCACAGAGAAGTTGAAATCCTATGGCTTTTTACCGGGTAAATACAAAAAAGTCATTGTTTCATGGGGCTGGGATAATGAGGTACCTGCCGCAGCAAAAAAGGCAGGAATAGAA
>CBDVBL010000368.1:0-2856 GCA_965372205.1 uncultured bacterium | reverse complement strand
ATGAAAAACCGATATAAGCAAAAGCAGAAAAATCAGCCCCCCGACAATCCCGGTTTCGAGCGTTTTCTGCAGCAACTCGTTATGGGGTTTCACATGGAGCTCCTTTTCCATGGACGCACCTTGTGCGCGCGATCCACTGCCGTGCCCGATCCCGATGCCCATTGGATGCGACCGCACTATATCAAGCGCTGGAGCCCATATATATTCGGCTCGTTCGCTAATGGAACTCGCTTTAAGAGGATTGGCCAATTCGGCCAGCCGGATAAATTTCGGTATTCTTGTATCTCTAAGAAAAGGACCCGCCGCTGTCAGGGCAGCCAATATGATTGCCGTCGCCGCCGCGGCGATCCAGACAACCAACCTTTTCCGATTCCGGCTGCTTCTCAAATAATAGACAATTACCAGCGAAACCAGTGACATCATAATCGGCATCCTTTCCAGCGTTACCAACAGGATGGCAGACCAGAGGATGAAATAGCCCGTCCGTATCTTACCCCATCCTCCACGGAATACCTGATTACAGGCAAGAATTAATGAGAATATTAGCGCATTGGTGAAGGTAAAATCCATATAGCCATAAAAGAGAGAAAACACTCGTAATTCGATCCCTCTCTCACCGATTGTCAACCAGCCCTCGGAACTCTCATTGAATGCGATTCCTGATAGCCAGTCTTTCTCCCATGGATAGTAACCGAGAATATGTTGCCCCAACCCATAGAGACATGAAACCACCCCGAGAATAAGCATCGCTTTGAGAATTTTCATAGCATCGGATCCACCGGAGAATACACTCGCCGTCAAAAACAATATCATCATATTCGGAAGAATATTCCTCTCAAATCCACCGAAGCCTACAAGGACAGAGTTTGTAGGAAAGAATATGGAAAGGAAACCCAGCCCGGCGAATATAATCATCAGGATCCTCGTCTTATCTGGACAGATTCTCTCTCCCCGTGTCAGTCGCGAATAAAGGTCTGACAGTATTAGGCCGGCGAGAAGTAGAGCCGGAGCAATCCCCAGGAGGTCGAAACCCGCTGCCCCGGTTAACCTATAGTCTATTCCATAAGCTATTCGTAAGAAGAAAGGTTTTGTAAAAAAGAAGATTAATGCCAGGATTACACCGCTTGATCGGTTGTATATCCACGTTGTCAACACGATGAGAGAGATAATGACAGCAAACGATTGATTTAGAGTTATCCCCTTGAAGATGACCAGGCTCGTGATAAATGCTGAAAGTATAGCCAGAAGCGAAACAGGCAACAGGCTGAAACGCATCGACCTGGAGTTTATGCCATCCATCTTTTTTATTCGTCGAGGTTCTTATCCGACGTCCAGTTTTTCCGCTCGGATATGCAGGGAATCCCTGCAACACGTTCCACAAGGCGCTCTTCCAGCTTATTCAGCCGGACGCCGGGCGATGAGATCACTCTGTCAATGTTTCGTTTGATTTGACGTTTGTAAGAGAGATCGAGCCAGAGGCTCAGTAGCACCGAGCAAACAAGCGATCCGAAAAACGCTGATATAAGAATGACACTTCGCCGGGGTGATGATTTAACCAGGGGCACGGCGCCTGTATCGAGCACCTGCACGATTGGAACATCCTTCGCCGCCTCCAGCCTGGCCAGTTCGTGTTGTTGGTTTAGCGACATGTACAGCGAGGCCGTGAGCTCGACGTTCCTTTGCAGGCGCGACAAGAGCAGTTGAAGCCCGGGATCGTCAGATTTCAAGTAATTCATATTCTTTTCCCTGAAGGATTTGAGCGTGTCCTCGGCCTGTTGAAGCTCACGGTTAACCTCGGCCAATCTTCTTGAAATAAATTTCTCATTGCCCGCCGCCCTGGAACGGCGATGGTGGACATTATAATTATCGAGTTCTTCGAGGTATGCGTGAACAATGGCGGATGACAGCTCCGGATATTTTGTTGTGGCCGAGAGCAGAACGATCCCGGTCCGCATATCAGTATCGATCTCGATCAGCTCCTCGAGTCCTTGCAGACCATAGTCAATGTTCGCAGCATCCAGGTATTCCTGCAGACTCATTGATATGTTCTGATTCTTATGTATGAATGAATAATTTCGTCTCAAAATTCTCTCCGATATGAGCCTGCTGGAAAGTATCTTCGGGTAAAGCATGGACGAATTCTCGGGAGCCTGAACCAGGTTACCCAGATCCAATTCGCCTAGCGATCCGGCCGCAAGATTTTTAAGCTCGGACATTCTATTAGTCTCTCCGGATGGCAAAATCGAGGCGGCGGAGGTATACCTGTTTTTGGCCATAACACTGTATGCGATCGCTACCAGAACTGAAGAGGCGACTATTACGTAAGTCAGTTTCCTATATCTCAAAATCGGCAGTATAAATGATCCCCAGAAGGGCGACAGATTTTGGCCGGCGGATTTTTTCAGTTCGATTCGATCCATAGATACATATCCTCCCGAATATCAACACTAATCAAAAACTCTGCCACCTTTCGGTTTTAGTAACCTGTTGCCACACAACGAGATCTCTTATGAAATCTCGGCACTGATTGGAAAGCTTTTCTCTATCAACGGAACAAATTGCCGGGATTCTTGGAGGAGATCCGGTAAGCAGACCTCTATAGACCCGAGACCCGTCATTTGCCTGTGTCAGCGCTGCCGCACCGATTGGCCGGATGACACACGTCGGGACATTTTGAGTTTCTTTAACCTATTGCTATATATGACGGTACTTGAATGGCACGACCTTTGTTTTAATGATCGACGAGACTTGAAAACCAAATAACCAAACAAAGGAGGAGTCATGAGTAATCAAGGATCAATCGTAGCGGTCATCGTTATCTCGGTGGTCGGCTTGGCGGTCGTCCTGGTAGCCAGT
>CBDVBL010000367.1:0-2859 GCA_965372205.1 uncultured bacterium | reverse complement strand
TTTTTATGCTGAGGATTTTGCCCTCTTTTCGTCTGAAGGGATAGGCCGACAGAGCAGCATAGTGAATATTCCTTGTAAGATTTCTATAAAAGGTTGACAGGGGCCGGGTTTCACTGAATATTTGCTCGGTATGGCCGATGAAAAGTCGCTTGTCGTCAAGGTAAGCTCGCCACTGGTTAACAACGGCGATGGTGATCTCGATACCGACATCCTCTATCAAATGTTCGAAGTCGGCTTGAATGCCCTATCGGAGAACGATGATTACCCTGATTACATTCGTCGGCTTTTCGCCAATGACGACGTTGTAGGAATAAAGGTCAATACGCTTGGCGGCCCGGGAATATCAACAAGAGTTGAAGCTGTGGAGATTTTCTCCGGTCTGATGAATGATTCAGGTATACCGAGGAAAAAACATCTGATCTGGGATAGACATGATCGGGAATTAGAGGCCGTTGGCTACACAATTAAAACCCGTGGCGGCCCACTGTGCTTCGGAACCGACCATACTGGCGTCGGATTCTCAAAACAACTGGTTTCCAGGGGTAGTGTAGGTGGATTGTTGAGCAGGATTCTTACCGATTATTGCAGCGGCTTTGTCAATTTCCCGGTATTGAAAGATCACGGGATTGCTGGTATAACCTGCTCACTGAAAAACCATTACGGCAGTATTCATAATCCGAATAAGTATCACGACAATGGTTGCGATCCCTATATCGCCGATTTGAATGGCCTGGAACAGATCAGGACGCGCCAGCGTTTGATAATTGTGGATTGTCTGAGGGTCCAATTTCACGGTGGCCCGGCATATCATAGCAGTTGGGCGGCCGACCACGGAGCTCTTTTGTTCGGGACCGATCCCGTGGCAATCGATACGGTAGGCTATGGCATCGTCGAGGATCTTCGTAGAAACGCTGGAATCGAACCGTTGAAAGGGTCCAGGAGAGAGCCGATACATATAAAGAGATCGGCACAACACGGCTTGGGTAATGACGATACTGACAAAATCGAAATGAAGGAGTTTTCTGTCTGACGACGGTTAATCTACCGGGGAATAGCAATATGAAAATCATCAACATGATAATTCTTCTCCTGCTTAGCATAACTCTCGGGTGCGGAGGCACGGCCAGGAAACAGCCTCCCGCAGCAAAACAGCAACGGTCCGATCCGTTCTCCGCCTACAGAGCCTATGATCATTTCGTAAGGGGGGATCTCTATGAACAGGGGGGTAATTTTACTGCGGCCATCGAAGAGTACCGTAAGGCGCTGATTTACGATCCGGGGTCGGCTGAGATCAGGAGATCTCTTTCAGAGATATACAGGAGGCAGAGAAGATTCACCGAGGCAGCGGTTTTGCGCTCGGAAATCGAGGAGAAGGAAGCCCGGGATTATAATTTCATTGGTGATTGCTTGAGATACGATAACGATATAGAGGGTGCCGCGGACTTCTATCGGCGATCCCTCGAAACAGATTCTACCCAATACACTACTCGAATTTATTTGGCCGGTATGCTCTATCATCTTGGAGACTATCACCGAGCCGAAAAGAACTTCAAGATAGCAGTTGAATTTTCGTCTAAGAAGGTAGAAGGATATCTGGAACTGGCCACGTTCTACCTGAGAATTTCCGAAAACGAAAAAGCCCTTGAAACATATTATAAAGCGCTGGAGGAGGACCCCGGCGAGATCCGTTCGGCGTTAGGCGCAGCCGGCCTGCATTGGTCCAAGGGGGATACGGTCACCGCCGATAGTATATATTCATCCCTAATGGAGAGACACCGTGACAACATTCAATCCTTGAATTCCCTGATATCCACTTTCTATGCCCTCGACAGGTTGGACCTTGCCGAGAAGGCTACGCAACGGACTGCAGAGTTGCTGCTGAACGATCCCGAAATGCAAAGAAGGTATGCGTTTACGCTTTTCGGAAACGGTAATTTCGCCGTGGCGGAGTCGGTGATGGTTACCCTTGATGATAAGGGTATGGCTGACGGACTGATATACTACTATCTCGGACGGCTTTTGCAGCGCCGCGAGGATTTCTCGACCGCCGAGGGGTATTTCAAGGAATCCCTGGCATTGGATGACACAATTACCTACTCGTGGATAAATCTGGCCGTTGTTACCGATGCCCAGGCCAGGTATGAAGAAGCGCTTGAAATCATGCATGAGGCCTATGATAAGATTCCCTTTGACTCTCTTGAGGTATTGTATTTTACGGCTATAATTCATTCCAGAAATGAGCATTTTGAACTCGCCAGGGATGGATATCTGAGGCTGTTGGAATCCCGTCCGGGTGATATAGATATCGGATTTAATCTCGCCGCCTCCTATGAACGTCTCGGCCAATTTGATGACGCCGAACGAGAGTTTCAGCGGATCATAGAGAATGTTCCCGATCACGCTCTGGCATTGAATTATCTGGGCTATATGTATGCGGATGAAGGTATTAAGCTTGACCAGGCCCTCCAGATGATTAAAAAGGCAGTTTCACTCGATCCCCAAAATGGGGCCTTTCTCGACAGCTACGCCTGGGTGTTGTTTAGGCTGGGGCGTTACGACGAGGCCCTGGTGCAGATGAAAGAAGCGCTCAAGTATGATAAAAGCGATGCCGTTCTCTACGACCATCAGGGCGATATCTATTCCGCGCTGACCAGCCACGAGTTGGCAAGGGAAAGCTGGATAAAGGCCCTCGAGATAGATCCGGATAATGAGGAAATTAAGGCTAAGCTGAAGCCCAGGTGATACGGTTAATCTCATATCTACCCCTGTCGTGTATATTAATGCTCGCAGTTACAAGTGCCGTTAAGGAAAATACACAGGGCGGCCCCGAGGATAAAAAACCACCTGCGATAGTGCAGG
>CBDVBL010000366.1:0-2865 GCA_965372205.1 uncultured bacterium | reverse complement strand
CGCCATAATACTCCCTATTTAGCCCGACTGGAAACTCATTTTCACCCCAGGTATGCCAGCCCCAATAAAAACATGGCAGATGCCAGCACCGACGCCATCACCAGAACAGAACCTCTCTGATTCTTATTATTCACTTCTGAAAAAATCATCTCTTTCTCCCTGAGAAAGGTTCATGCAGACTGCACTGAGCATAGGGAAATATACTCGTTGCGGCTCCCTGAAAATCTGATATCTCAAACGATTTCATCACGAACTGACGCGTAATCACTCATCGTCGAAAAATCCCTCGCTGTAAATAGACATGTGATTGCCGGTGGGAACGAAATGAGGTGGCGGATACTGCCGCAGTCTTTTATCGTAATGATAGTCCTTTTCAATGAATCCTCTAAGGTTCCAATCCGTGGTGTGAACAATGCCCCTGTTCCTCTGAGCCAGGGAACCATATATGAAAAGCGATTGCTTTTCGTTGAAGACCCCATAATCGTAAATATCCTGAACCGAAATGGAACCGTTCAGGGCCGCCAGGGCGGCGTTTATATATACGGTATCAGCCACGTCCTCACCCACCATGATGAAATTCTCGGAAATCAGGCCCAGGACGTCTCTGATTTCGCCTATCGTACCGGGTACCGAATTATCAGGATTGGCGTAACGGTAAATGAGATTGTCATAAATTATCATGGTATCCGATGAAGCCACCGTCAGACGTCCCTCGAAACCGAGGGATTCAAAGTTCGGATCCAGCAGATCGCGACCTCCGCGATCGGCCTTTATGAATACCTTGCCTTCAATAAATAACGCGCCGCTTTGGGGTATATCGAATACGTCAGCCTCAATTATACGATCCGGAGAACATTTTATCGTCGTATCGGGAGGATTGATTAATAGCCCGCAGTACCTTCGATATATATAGGGACCGCTGAATGTAATTTCAGTGGCCGAATCGGGGCTAAACGTCCCCCAGCCATGATAACCCGTATAATGTCTGATGCTATCAGCCTGCTGCGGGAACTTTATTACTCTCGCATTCAGATCAAGCCCCTCGTCAAATGTGGCATTATTGTTCGGTGGATCGATATAGGGGGCGGCCGATGTCACTTTCTTCATAAACCTGGGCGACCCCATAATATGCAGCGTATCATTGGAATGAACCTTGCCATCAAGCGTATCAGGCGTCCAAAACCTTATTATGTCCCCCCGTTCCGGATCCCGCTCGATATCGGATAAATAAAGATAATCGGCGAATGTCTCCAGCTTGATGCTTCTGTAGGATTCTGACCGTCGCTCGACCCCGGAATGCCTGTTGACATATGCTACGCCGACCAGCATGTAATTGGCGTCGGTCCTGTAAAATCCACCTTCATAACCCCCGAAATAGATATAACTATCATAATAGACGCCCTCGTAGAATTTCGTCAAATTCCCATGATAATTAGAACCGGGATTGTTTGTACATGCATATGTATTTGCTATCATGAGACCGGCATATCGCGCATAGTTACCTTGCGCATAGGCCAGCAGTTCCTCCGTCTCCATCATGACCTGGTTCGTGAATCCCAGATAGCTCAACCCCAATAAAAACATGGCAAACGAGAGAACCGCCGCCATTACCAGCACGCTGCCTCGTTCCCCTTTATTTAAGCCGATATTCATGACAGGTCTCCTTCCGGTTCGTCCCCGTCTCTCGAGTCTTTCGAAAAATCTCACTAGTTTCTCTTGGATACGACCGATGATAAATATAACGTATCCCCTCGAGAATCCTCCAGGATAAGTTCAATTCTTACCAGCGAGTAACCGATCAATGTGGGACTCTGAAATCCTATATCATCAAGGGGGGTAAACGTGGCATCAATTACGGTTAGATAAGGCATTTCATTCCGGCCCTGCCTGAATACCACGGCGGGCAGGAGCCTCATGTTGAACCTATTGCGCCCCTCAGTTTGATCGTTCCATCTAATACTACCATCCTCCCTCACAAAATAGAAGGTGGCGCTCCCGATGTCCTCCGGATAATCCAGCCCCAGCCTCGCTGATGCCACTCCGGAATAGCCCCTGATACTGATGAAACTAGCCTGCCTGATGAATCTTCCCATCAACGATAATGCCGCGGTACCTTCATTATAAAGCGTAAACTCCTCGGAGGTGTCCAGCCATTGCCTGACGCCATCGGAATATGCGACGAGCACTCCCGTAAATACAATTGCCGAGATCGCCATCACCGCCGCCATCTCCACGAGGGTTACACCCGTGTTTGATACTTGTAACTTTTGAAATACTCTCATAATATCGCTGCTATTACGTCACAATCTAAAACATGGACATCAATCTTATGCTGTATTCCCGGCCCGATAAAGCCTCCCATTCATATATTACCGAGACGGTGCTAAAATACGGCATCCCGCTCGCCGGGTTTCTCTCGAAGCTATGCTCGACCTCGATAGTGCATTCAGCCCAGAGTCCGATATGTTCATCGCTCTGAGCCACCAGAGTATCGACAAATGTCCCCCCGAAATACAGAGGGACGGTATCCAGCTCGTTCTCGTAATATTTCATTCTTTCCATCCAGGCCTCGGCCCTCTCCAATGCATAACGACGTTGATATTGTTCGATAATCAATTCCCTTCCCGTAATAAACATTTGATAAACGGCCAGAACCGAAAGCGAGATTACAACAAGCGCTACCATCATCTCAACCAGGGTCAAGCCTCGCTGTTTCAGCGGGCTATTGCGATTATCCATCTTTATGCGAACCCCCTCAATGTTAATCCAGGAATAGTTTCGGATTGTCAGCCCTTTGAGCCGCCACCGACCGCTCTATTTTGCCCTCGGATACCAGGGTCAGAAGATGCTGATCCAACGATTGCA
>CBDVBL010000365.1:0-2876 GCA_965372205.1 uncultured bacterium | reverse complement strand
TAGTAGGGGTCAGGCATGCCTGACCCCTACTAAGTCATTCAGATAATCGTGGAATTCTATCTGCCCGTGCCCGGGCAATCGGCGCAACCTGATGCGGAATCGGTGCCTCTATAAGCTGCAATCTCCGTCACCGCATCGCCAAGCTCAAATGCCACGCAGTTACCGTTGGGGTCGGCCGTGGCGGCGAAAAAATACCCATTCGGGGGACAGGAGCATTGGTATTGTGGCGCCACAGTACCCCTGTACATGCCTATCATAGCAATGACATCGGAGAGTTCCACGGGCGTGCCGTTGTGATCGCAATCGCCGGGAATGTAGGAACAGTAAGCCGGGAAAGCCGGGTACGCCATGTATAACACGTTATTGAGGGTCCACACCCCCTCTGAATTCCACGCGGCTCCGGCGTCATTATCATCTATATACATAATGTGGAGATTATCATCAACCACCTCCGCCATAGATGACCAGATATCACTGTCACATTCTCCGGCCGCACACCCTGAAGTATATGAGTTGGTCAGATTGACTTTATAACTCCAGCTTGCCCCACCATCAGCCGAGCCGGCGGCATAAAGTTCGCCGTTGGAGTAGCCGGCTTGCGAAACGTCATCTATCGACAATTCCGACCAGAGAGCGTAGAGAAGGTTGTTCGCCCGATCAACGCCGAGGCTCATCTTGCAGACGCAGGCACAATAGGATGGTGGATTACAATCCTCAGGACCGGTAGCTATGAGAGTATGGCCAGTTACGTTACTCCAGTGCATTACATCGCCGCTGATTTGCATAACATCATCGATAACATAGAGTCCCTGATAGGTGATATGTAAAGAATCGGCATAATCGTATATTGCGTCCAGGTCGGCCCAGGCAGAGTACGGATCGCCATCGCCGAATTCTGTAACGTTTGTCGGGTTCCCCCAATTCCAATTCTCGCCGTCGAGCGTTTCGAAATACAAAACATCAGTATAATCTGTTGCGGGGTCATCCTGCGTGTAGGCTATGGCCGTTCTGGGCGATACAGGCGAGGAGCAGATGACAAAACTCAAAAGGTCGTATTGAGCTATTACCTGGAATGCCTCCCAGTTCTCGCCATTGTCATCTGAATATGTATAGACGACATCAAATGGTGGGTAATCATAGTGAGAAATCATATGGATCCTACCGTTTGTGTCCCGCGCAATATATGGAAATCGATAATATTCATTCGACTCCAGATCAAAGGTTTCGAAGTCTCCAAAACCTCGCAAAGCATCCCTTGCAAAGACGGGATTATAGTAAGCGTCGACTATATGATACCCGGCGACAGCCCGGCCGTCGGCCAGGAGATCCAGCGTAACGAAGCCGGCGCTATCACGGGTGTCGATCTCTGTTTCGCCAAGCCACTGACCCGTGTTTTCGTCACGGAATTGATAATAGACATATCGAGGATAATAAGCTTCGGTTAGCCCTTTGGTCCATGCAATGTGGATACCGCCCTCGGAATCGACACAGATCCTGTTTCCGCTAGACCCATTCGTCTGGTTCTCGTAGGATGTTGTGCCTATTATTTCGCCGGGGGAATCAGTAATGGATGGCGGACCATCATACACCGCAACCTGCTGTTCATTGATGTTTCGCCCATCAGAGGCTACCGGAACAGGCATGAGAGATCTATCCAGCGATTGAGCCGTGCTGAAGCATACCATTACCAGAATCAAGAACATCGCGGTTATTAAAATTCTCTTTGACATTTCAGAACCTCCTGAATCCTCATAGATTATTAAAACTAATTGTTCCAGTGAAGCGCTATAAAACTCGATACCACAGTTGTCCTCACGGCCCCATTTTTCGTTTACTCAGTTGTCAGTCGGCAGCATATTCGAGAAGAATTCTACATTTTAATTATAGAGGACCGATGCCATGATGTCAAGCCCTATTCATGAAGCCAGGGTATGTGAAAATATTATTAGAGGCCAGACAGGGCTGACCTCTACTTTGTCAAACGAATGATCGCGGAATTTCACCTTCCCGATCCCGGGCAATCCGCGCAACTCGAAACCGTTGTTCTTCCCCTGTAGGCCGCTATCTCGGTTACGACGTCGCTAATCTCATTTGCTGTGCAGTTACCATTAGGATCTCCTGTGGCGGGGAAATTATACCCATGCGGTGGGCAGGGGCATTCGTATGGCGGCGCTACCGAACCCCGGTACATGCCGATCATCGCGATAACATCGCCGAGCTCTACCGGTATTCCATCATAATTGACATCTCCAGGGATATAAACGCAAATGTAATCCCCACCGCCATAAGCGCCCATATCGCTTCTCAGTTCACCCAGCCCCCAGGAGCAATCCAGCAAGCTGTCGAGAATATCGGGACGGCCAGCATCTATGCATGGAGAATCATACGGGTCGCCGCATTCGGTAGTCATGAGATGGAAATTGCCGTTTTCGGGATCACGGAACAATGGATCGATATCGATATTCCCTTCTCCGATATAGCCATATTGAATACAGGAATACGTGACGCTTCCCAGGCCATCCCCTATATATAACTGGCCATGAGAACTGACAGCATTTCCCCAGATAATAATGTTAATTATCGTGGGATCAGAATAATGAATTGCGTAGATTGCGGACGAAACGTCGCTGGAATTCCCTGATATGCTGTTATTGATAATGTCAGGACTGGAGCTTTGGAGATAAATGCCTGCTCCGACAATGGCCGAATTCCCAGCGATTACGTTGTTTTTTATCGAAGAGTCAAGTTTATATCCCTTTATTCCTCCCCCCCCATAATATGCAGAATTATTCAAAATAGAATTACTTTCAATGACACCGTCAAAAAACTGGCAGCCAAAGCCCGCCCCAGTGCGTCGCACAGAATTGCCCGAGATG
>CBDVBL010000364.1:0-2882 GCA_965372205.1 uncultured bacterium | reverse complement strand
AATAACTATCGGCATTTTTCTAATGTTCGCGGCAACAGGCTACCCGCAGTTCTGCGATCCGCCCGGTGAGTATGTGGGGACCACCGAATATCCGGTGCAGTCATCGGGAATGTCCACCAACCGAATAGCCTATGACGCATTAGGGGGCATTCATATTACCTGGATGCGCGGACCCTCGGGCTTTGAGAGAAATGTATATTATAAATTCCGGCATGAGGTCGATGGCTGGCGGGAGGAGTTGGTTGTCGGCGAGAATAACGGAGCCGGTTACCCGACGATGGCATTAACCTCTGACTACGAGGCCGCAATTGCCTATCATAATGTGTCAACCGACTATGTGATCCTTGCTGTTGACGAGGTTCGCGGTTTCGGGATCTTCTCATATTTCGACCCCCCGGATATGGCGCCCAGTGGCAATCATGCCTTCTGGCCGCAAGTCGCCATATCCACGAATGATGATATCCATATAATCATGGTGGAACATTCCATGGAATACGGAATCTACCCCTCCGTTATCTACAGTCGCTCCACGGATGGCGGAGCACAATGGACGAGTCCGGACGAGGTAGCGTCGGTAGGCTTGTTAAATGGGTGTATTACAGCGGCTCCTGACGGGCAAGTGGGGATCGTCTATCTTCATCCCACCAGAAGCGGAGAGTTCAGCCAGGTTAAGAACGATATCGCATATTTTCTATCAGCGGATGGCCGCGAGTGGGATTTTTCGCGACCGGAATTCATCACCGATTACGAAAATGACAATCTCGATATTTATAGTCCCTGGGGGATCGATGCCGTGTTCGATAACGATGGCAATTTGAACGTCGTCTGGCTGACCGGCAATATCGACAGTGATGGGAGCTTCATAGACGAAATCACCCAGCTGTGGCATTATTCGACTCAAACCGGCGTTATCAGCCAGATCGCGGAATCCTCAGATCCGGCTCTCACGTGCACCTACGACGCTGTGACCCTGCCCATATCTTTACCGAGCTTAACCTGCATTGATTACTCTTACGATACTATTCTGGGGGTCATTTACGTGGGTTTAGATGAATCTGACGCCTCCGCGGAGGGTGAATGCCTGGGAGATCTCTACGGTGTATTCGGATTTGAAAGCGGCGCTTACTGGGTGGGGCCGTATAACCTCACCGAGACGCACACGCCGGATTGCCAGCCGGGAGATTGCCAATCGGAGAATTTCCCGTCCACTGCCGAGACCATGGCTTACACGGAGGAAATTCCCTTAACTTACGTCATGCAGAACCTGGGGGAAATTTCGGACACCGTCTACTATATGCCGGTTGCTCATCCAATCGGCGATGGTATCTTTGAAGAAGATAGACTCCCCGGGATTTTCGAGCTGTTCGGCAACTATCCCAATCCATTCAATGCCGGCACCACCATCGGATTTGAACTTGAAGAAAGCGGTCACGTGAAATTGACGATCTACGATATCACAGGCTCTAAAGTAATCACTCTTGTCAACGGGGAGATGGAAGTCGGCGTTCATTCGGTCAACTGGGATGCCGGAGAGGCGGCCTCAGGCGTGTATTACTACAGCCTGAAGGCCAATGGCGAGGAATCGACCAGGAAGATGACGCTTCTGAGATAAGGATGAAATTCAAACGGCTGGTATGCCTCAAGGCCCGCTCTGTAAAGGGCGGGCTATTTTATTGGTAGTACGGAGTAATCCCCAAAACAACCCTTATTTTGGTTGAAAGAAACTCATAACGAGCATTCCGACAGGCATGCGTACGCGCGACTATTCCTCATGCCGGCTATAATAACCGGCCGGTCGCAGAAATATTAGGAGCGCTTGACAATATTCAAAAATGGCTTGACTTTGGATTGGAAAAAGGACAAATTCGGGGAATAAAATCAGGGCTGGCCTGTATCATGGGTGTTGGCCCTGGGATATTTCGCCAACAGGAGGAGGCGCGACTGACAATCGCTAATGTTTTGAGTGCGCATTACATATCCAGGGAAATTAGTTGGGAGATTATAGATATTCCCCGGACGGGGAAGAGCATCCGGAAGGAGGATGGACGATGAATTTAAAGCGTTTTGTTTATGCTCTGGGGCTTTCCGCTATTCTTATCGGCCTGCATTTCATCGGCGCGTTTGCCGGTACGGTGGGCAAAATAGCGGGAACGGTCACCGATGAGAACGGAGTCGGTATTCCCGGCGTGGCAGTGCAGATAGAGAACACCACCATGGGCACTGCCGCCAGTTTCGACGGCTCCTTTGTTATTTTGAATGTGGCCCCGGGATCATATACGCTGATAGCTCAATCGATTGGCTACAACACAATGACCGTCAAGGAAATCAGGGTGCAAGCCGACGTTACCACGGAGACCAACTTCCAACTGACCTCCGAGGCTATCCCGACCAAAGACATTATCGTGATCGGGAAGAAAGAGGAAATTAATAAGTATATTACCAGCAATGAGCAGAAGATCTCCGCTGATAAAATCAGCACCATGCCTGTAAGCAATATCAGCGATGTCTTGCGGACGACCGCCGGCTTCGTTAAGCAGGGTGAACTTTTCCACGCTCGCGGCGGGCGTGCAGGAGAGATTGCCTTCATCGTGGACGGTATTGAGATAAGAGATGTTCTGGGCGGTTTAACGAGAAGCAGCGGCAACGCTCTCAAGAAGAATGTCGATATCTCCGCCACCGACATTGAAGAGCTATCGGTTATGAAAGGCAGCTTCGATGCCGAATATGGCGGCGTCAATTCCGCCATCATCAACGTGGTGCGTAAAGAAGGGGATATAAGAACCACCACGGGGCGTGTCGAATATTTGACCGATGATTTCGGCTTCAACGACCTGAATAAATACTCATTCAATTCGGATCGTCTGGAATGGAATCTGTCGGGT
>CBDVBL010000363.1:0-2884 GCA_965372205.1 uncultured bacterium | reverse complement strand
GTATCTTAATATTAGTATCTAGCTTGTTAATATAGTCGGATACCGTTGTCGTCAGACCAGGATTAAGTATTGGCTCGCGTGCAACCTGGTAAATATCGTAGTCGAAAACCAATGCCATAAGATATTCCCTATTATACTACCTTCTCTTGTATGTTAATATTCTTGTGTAGATTCCGAAAGTCAATATATTTTTAAGTTCCTCAGGAGGAAAGCTTGCGACATCCTGTGGGTTAACGCCGGAAGGCCTTGACAATCAGGGTTATCGCTTGCTATAGAGCGTTGTCAATAATATATTAGCCGGCCGGAGCACGATAGTGTGCTCGCCAACAATGGGTCTTGAACACCGGAGAGAAAATGGCAGGAAATATTTCAACACGTATGGCTTTCAGGATTGCTGTCCATTCAGCAAAGAATATGATCTTAAACAGGCCGATTTCTGTGGCTCTGGAAGTAACGCACAACTGCACCGCCAATTGCCGTCATTGCAACAGGGGGCCGAATATTGAGGACAATGCGGTCGGTGTAGCCGAATATAAAAGGATCTTCGAGGATCTTTCCCCGAGCGTAATACAGATCGCCGGCGGCGAGCCGCTTAAACGCAAGGAGCTGCCCGAGATAGTGCGGGCGTTGCACAGGCCCAACAGGCCGCCGCTTTTAGCAGTTGTCACCAATGCGTCGTTATTAACGAAAGAGAAATATCTTGAACTCAAGGAAGCGGGCGTAAATAAGTTTTCGATATCGCTGGATTTTCCGGACAGCCGCCATGACGATTTCCGCCGTATTCCGGGTTTGTTCAATAGACTCGATAGCCTGATACCGGAGCTGCACTCGCTTGGGAATAAAGATATTATCATCAACTGCTGTATAACGCGGGCCAATTATCCGTATCTGCTGGATATCGCCAGAAAGGTATCGGACTGGGGCGTGAGGCTGAATTTTTCGACCTATACCGACCTTCGCACCGATGATAAACAGTTTAACCTTCGCCATCCGGAGGATACCGAAAAGTTAAGCGCCATTATCGACGAGATGTATTCGGGTCAGAACGGCTATCATTCTGTAATGAGTCCCGAGCGTGTTATGCGTCGTTTCAACCAGTTTTATAAGAATGGTTGCTATATGCCGGGTTGCCAGACCGGTAGAAGATTTATGATTGTCAATCCCGATGGCAGGCTGACACCGTGCGCCTTTTTTATTGAGGAACGGTATAGCAGCCAGAAAGAGCTTATCGAGCAATTTGCCGATAAGAGCGTCTGCGGCGGATGTTATGTCGCGCTGCGTTCGAACACTGAAAAATCTGCCTGGCGTCTGCTTTTCGACAACCTGAGATATATCAGGGTCAGCCGGAAAAGACGCAGGCGGATGGCGGCCGGGAAGACAATCAATAAATAAAAAACCCCGGCCTTTTTGACCGGGGCGTAGATGCCGGGTGCCACCATCGGCATGGCGCTTCGCTGGTTATCCCGACAATACTCATATTTCTCGAAAAGAACTATCAAATTCTGTGTGCGGTTTCGCACATTTCGTTATATCGCGATTATCGCAGGGATTATCCGAGAATTTCCTCGATGCTCTCACTAAATTGTTTCGGCTGAAAATCGAAAAGCTCATATATCGATCGGTCGGCAGTGAAGTTGTCACTTATAAGCATGGTTATCTGCTCGTTGGTGACGGGAAACCACCGAAATCGTCCCCATATAGCCGCTTTTAACCTCATTATTCTCACCGGCGTATGGAACTTCCGGACCTTCTTTTTTCCGAGTGCTTCTCCAATAATGTCCAGTATCCGGCTGAACGATAGAACCTCCGGCCCGCCGAATTCGAATACCTTCCCGATGGAACGATCATCGCTAAGTGCTTTTACGAAACCTGTGCAGACATCATCGACGTGCACGGGCTGCAGTTTGTATTCACCGTTGCCGATCACCGGAACGACCGGCAGATATTTGATCATTCGAGAGAACATCCCCGTTACGTGGTCAGCCGGCCCGATTATCATCGATGGCCTGAAAATAGTCCACTTCAGACCTGAAGATCTCAGATATTCATCAGCTTTGAATTTAGATCTGATGTAGCCGGTTTTCCCGTGGGGTCCCACTCCCAGGGCCGACATCTGCAGAAAGCGAGAGATGCCCTTCGCTTTTGCAAAGTCTACGAGGTTCTTGGTGACGAGGAAATGAGCATTTTCAAATGTAACGCCTTTTGATGGAAACTCCCTTATTATACCGACCAGGTTGATGATAGCATCGCCGCTTTTATCCAAATGGGTAAGTGGTTCGCCCGGATCAAGCGAAACAGCCTCGATCTGTAAGTGTGTTGGAATTTTCGCCTTCGAACCGGGCCTGACAATAAGAGCTATTTGATGCCCTTCCGCGCTCAGCCTTTTGATAAGCGCCGAGCCGACAAAGCCGGTCCCCCCGGCAATGATCATCTTCATACTCTGAACCTCACGTTCTGGAGTAAATATATTAAATCGATCCAGCGATGTAAATTAATTAGGGGATCATAGTGGAGAAGCTAAAATCAATTGACCGATACACGATCGCCCGGTAATATTATGAAAAGATCATAACCGGGAGGCGATCTTATGTTGCCCAATTTAATTTCTTTAATTCGAGTGGCCCTGGTGTTTGTGGCCATCTGGCTTTTCACCCAGGGATTCTATTCGAGACTTTCGGCAACACTCTTGACTATATTGATAATCTACATGGATTCCCTTGATGGCTATGTGGCCCGCAAGCTGAATGTCGCCTCCGATTTCGGCGCCCTTTTAGATATCGCCGGCGACCGCATAGTAGAGTCCGCCTACTGGATATTTTTCGCCTGGCAGGGACTTTTCAGTTTCTGGGTGCCGATGATCGTGGTCACCCGCGGCTTCATGACC
>CBDVBL010000362.1:0-2888 GCA_965372205.1 uncultured bacterium | reverse complement strand
TACACCGGACTTTGCGAGAACGGTCGGCCTTTCCTTAATTTGAATGGTTTATTGAAACCACCGATTATTGTTTTATCGCATGATTGCGATATCCTGCGCGGCAATGATATCTGGACTCAGGCCGTACGCGCAGTTCGAATATTTCTACCCTTGGCCAAATTCAAACCGCCCGTGATCAGTAATATATGGTGGATTATTAGGAATGCTGTTACACCACGTAGGTTCTATTACGATAACGTGACAGGTATGGTAGATTTGGAAAGATGTTTCGGATACAATTCAACCTTTTATATAATTAACGGCAGAGGAGGAAGATTCGGCGCTCGGAGCGGGTTTAAAATCATCCCCGAATTACTGAAAGATATCCCACCAGGATGGGATATCGGATTGCATTACAATTATGATACATTTCTAAATGACAAACGTTTCAAAGCTCAAATTGAGCAACTCAATTATATTAGTGATTCAAAAATCACTATCGGAAGAGCGCACTATCTTAGATTTGATCCCGAAAAATCATTTCCCTTTTTACAAAGATATGGAATTTATTTAGATGAATCCTCCGGTTATTCCGACCGAATTGGTTATCGTAATGGCATAGCCGGGTGTTTTCAAGCCTATGATACCGCATTAAAAAAGCCGCTGGATATCTGGGAATTTCCCATGACAATTATGGATGCGACATTAGTTGGACAGTATGGTTGCCAATCGATAAATAAGTTCTCCCGGCTTTTATTTCATTTGAGCTGTGTTGGAGGCGCATTAAGTGTTAATTGTCATCCTGGGCAATTTTTCAACCCGGAGCATAAACAGATGCTGGGTATGTATAATAAGATGTTAATTGAAAGCCGTCAGTTAGGAGCGCAATCTAAAACCGCTCGTTCACTTGTTGACCAAATTCGCCAAAACCATCGGCCAGCAAATGTCCTATAATGCCGGTATTCGATCCATAAAAATTATTTAAACTTAGATTATTTGGCAGCGGGGAAGCGACGGAGTCGAATGCGGATCGTGATCAGACGGGAAGATAAAAACGAGTGGGAAAGAAGAGCCTAGGTTACGCCTGAAGGAGTCGGCAGGCTCCTGAAAGAAGGTATCGAAACCTGGCTGCAGCCCTCATCCATAAGAATCTTCCCCGATGATGAATACCGGAATGCCGGCGCTGTCATCAGCGAGGATCTGTCCTCGTGTCCCGTTATCCTCGCCGTGAAGGAAATCCCCGTTGATTTCTTTGAACCCGGCAAGGCCTACGTTTTCTTCTCCCATACAATCAAAGGGCAAGAGCAGAACATGCCCGTGTTGAAGAGAATGATGGAACTGAAGTGCCAACTCATCGATTACGAACTGATCACCGATGATAAGGGCCGACGCCTGATATTTTTCGGAAGGCACGCCGGCTTAGCCGGGATGATTGATACGCTCTGGGCTTTCGGGAAAAGGTTGGCATGGGAAGGTGCTCCGACCCCTTTCGGCGAGATCAAGATGGCGCACGAATATGAGAGCCTCGAGGATGCCAGAACCAGTATCGCCGAAATAGTAGACAGGATTCCGAAAGAAGGCATGCCATCTATTCTAACACCACTCATATGCGGTTTCGCGGGATATGGCAATGTTTCCCGGGGCGCTCAGGAAATCTTCGATCTTTTCCCGCATGAGGAGATTGCGCCCTCGGATATTGAAAAGGTCGCCTCGTCAAAAAAGGCGGTAAAGGACAGGCTATTCAAAGTGGTCTTCAAAGAGGAGGACATGGTCGAACCGGTCGATCCCGCCGGAACTTTCGACTTACAGGATTACTACACCAACCCTCAGAAATACAGTTCCCGATTCGAAAGCTATCTTCCACATCTGACTATCCTGGTGAACTGCATTTACTGGGATTCGCGTTATCCCCGGCTGGTGACTCGTGATTATCTCAGGCGAGCATACTCAAATTCCCGTCCTCCATCGCTGAAGGTCATTGGCGATATCAGTTGCGATATCGAGGGTTCAATCCAGTGTACGGTTAAAGTCACCGATCCCGGCAACCCGGTATATGTTTACAATCCTATCGATTCCACCGTTACTGACGGCGTGGAAGGATCAGGGCCGGTGGTAATGGCGGTGGACAACCTGCCATGCGAATTGCCGAACGAGGCCTCCGAATTCTTTAGCCAGACACTAATTCCTTTCATCCCCCGATTGGTGAACGCAGATTTTAGCAGCCCTTTGGAAAATTCAAATCTTCCCGATGAACTTCGCCGCGCGGTCATTCTGTATAACGGGGAGCTAACGCCGGGATATGAGCATTTAAATAAATATCTATAGAGATCGTTTGTGTAACGGTTATGAGGAGATAAGATGAAATCGGTTTTGGTTCTGGGAGCGGGTCTGGTAGCCAGGCCCCTGGTTCAATATCTTTTGAAGCATGATTTCCGCGTGCGTGTCGCCAGCCGCACCGTCAGTAAAGCTGAGAAATTGGTTGGCGATCACCCCAACGGCGAGGCCATTCAATGGACCGTCGACAAAAAAGACGAACTAAAGAAAATGGTCGGGGAAGCCGATCTGGCGGTTAGCCTCTTGCCAGCCGCCTATCATTCGGTGGTGGCTGAACTGTGTATCGAACTTGGCAGGAATATGGCTACAACCTCCTATGTCAGCCCCGCCATGAAGTCTCTCGACGATCCCGCCAAAAAAGCCGGCGTGGTGATCCTGAACGAAATCGGCGTCGATCCCGGTATCGACCATATGTCCGCTATGCGAATCATTCACCAGGTCGAGGAAAACGGCGGTAAAGTAGTCAGTTTTATGTCTTACTGTGGCGGACTGCCGGCTCCCGAAGCCAACACTAATCCTTCTGGGTATAAGTTTTCCTGGAGCCCCAAAGGTGTCCTCGTGGCCGGGAAGAATGA
>CBDVBL010000361.1:0-2900 GCA_965372205.1 uncultured bacterium | reverse complement strand
ATCTCAGCCGACGAACCGGTCTCACAGCTGGCCAGGATCTTCTCGGATACCGGTGGCGCTGTTTTAGTGATGAAAGGCGATGAGCTTCTCGCTGTATTGACTCGAATCGATCTGATATCATATCTGGCGAGGAGCAAGGGTTGAAAAAAGACAAAGATCTTCGATTCGGGACGCGCGCCGTACATGGAGGGCAGAAACCGGACCCGTCCACCGGCGCCGTAATGACACCCATCTATCAGACATCCACGTATGCCCAGTCGGCCCCGGGCGTCCATAAGGGATATGAATATTCCCGCACCGCCAACCCCACCAGGGAGGCGCTGGAAAGATCAATGGCCTCTCTGGAAAAAGGCGATCATGGTATTGCCTTCTCATCCGGCATGGCGGCTACGTCATCGATTATAAAGCTTCTCAAAGCGGGTGATCACCTGGTCTGCTCCGATGATGTTTACGGGGGTACATTCCGGCTGTTTGATAAAATTTATAAAAATTTCGATCTCAGGTTCAGTTTCGTCGATACTTCCGAACAGATAAATATAGAGCAGGCTATAATCGAAAAGACCAGGATAATCTGGATCGAGACCCCCACCAATCCAACCTTGAAGATTACCGATATTGCGGCCGCCGCAGAGATTGCCAGGAAAAATGATTTAATGCTGGTGGTGGATAATACGTTCATGTCGCCTTATTTCCAGAACCCGCTCGATCTCGGGGCCGATATGGTGGTCCATTCTACAACCAAATATATCGCCGGCCATTCGGATATAGTGGGCGGAGCGGTTGTGGTGAATGATCCGGAACTGGCCGAGAAACTTCACTTTATTCAAAACGCCGCCGGCGCCATCCCCGGCCCTATGGACTGTTTTTTGACGTTACGGGGTATAAAAACGCTTCATCTCCGAATGGATCGTCATGAATATAACGCCGCGAAAGTATATGAATATCTCAAGACTCAAGCAGCTATGAAGAAACTGTATTATCCGGGCGATCAGAATCATCCGGGCCATAAGACACAGAAAAAGCAGGCCGGCGGGTTCGGCGCGATTATTTCATTCGATATCGGCGGCCTCGATGATGCCAGGAAGTTTATGTCGGCGCTTGAGACCTTCACGCTTGCGGAATCGCTGGGAGGTGTCGAATCGCTGATAGAGCATCCGGCGATCATGACGCACGCATCCGTTCCGCCCGAGAACCGCATTAAGCTGGGTATCACCGATGGTTTCATCCGGCTGTCGATCGGAATCGAGGATGCAGAGGATCTGATAGAGGATTTACAGAGGGGATTCGATTCTATTAGATAGAAAAGCCCCCGGTTATCGCTTATCTATATCTTACCTTACAAAGCACAGCGTCGTAGGTATTGAATATGATCTTCTTCGGTTTGAAGGGGAGTAGGGGCAGATCGATGTCCATTTCCGGCTGGTTGATTAAGAGTTTTAGATGAATGTAACGATCGTCCTCAAATAATACCGTGATCGGGACCATCATCTGGAAATTGTCGGGTACTTTTTCCTGCTCTATGTGGCAATCAACCTGGTATTTGTCATCGTCCGTCTTTTCATATTCATAGCTGAACCTGTATTCGGGGACGGCGGTACCGTAGACCCACTGATCGAAAAACCAGCTCATATCGGAGCCGGTATGTTTCTCCAGGAGTGTCTGAAGCCCGCTGGCTGTGATCACCTTGCTGCGGAAAGTGTCCACTATATCTTTTAGAAAGGCGGCGAAAGCGTCATCGGAGCCGGTTTTGTAATCATGTAACATATAACGTATCATATGGAAAATATAAGCACCTTTATAATAGACATTAATGTAGTAATCATCTGATTTTGACGATGATAATCTGTATCCCAGGATAATCGGGCCGGCCCGGCTGCCTATGCTGCGAGGCGTTCTGTTGAATTCGTAGTTCAAACCCGGCGTGACATCTCCGGGTCTTACTCCTCTTCCGGAGAATATCATTTCGCGCCATCTTTCCCGCATGAAGCTCAGGCCCTTATTATCTTTTGCGGAGAGCTCATAAAACCACAATCCGCTATATTTCGCAAGGCCTTCGATGATCCAGACATCGCGATAAGATTCGTATTCTACAACATGTCCCCACCATTGATGGGAAATTTCATGTGCCCTCAAAGCCTCATCGTAGCCGGCGAAATCATCATATTGAAATGTGCTCCAGGATAGATGTATTAAACCGGGGGATGCCTGCCCACCTCCCCAGGACAGGGTTTCGGCGGCCTTTATGGTATCGAAAGGACATGGTCCTAATATGCTGGTGTAAAAGGCGAGACTGTTGGTGACATCGGTCCCGACCTCCCCCAGCATATCAGCGCTTGAAAGTAAACCTGCTCTGGCCAATGATAAGGCCATTTCTTCGTGCGGAATGTGTTTCGTGACGTAGACCTTCACGGGCGGCAGATTCTCCACTATGAATTCCCTGGAATCGAAAATCCCGGTGTTGAATGATGCGAACCATACCGGTTTATCAATCACCCAACGGCTCAATTTTCGGCCATCCCTTTTTTCGGATTCGAGTTTATTTCCACATGAGACAACCTCGTAATTCCCCGGTATATCGTAAAACAGCTCGTATGTAGCCAGATCTTTAATTGAATTGATGGGCTGCCAGTAAGCCTTGGCTTTCAAATAATAGATACCGTAAATAACCTCCAGGCTGTTGCATTCGTATGATATTTCGATGTAATCGGCGACACCGGATTCGGTTGGTTCGTTCAGGACAATTCCGAATCCGCTTTCATATTTCTTGCTGGTAAGACCAAGAAAGCTCTCTGTTTTTCGTTCAATATAATTTAAAGTGTCACCATTTGAGTCCGTGACGAACTCTATTTTATTTTCATAATGAGTTAAAAAATACAGGAAATAGTATCCGGATACCAGGG
>CBDVBL010000360.1:0-2910 GCA_965372205.1 uncultured bacterium | reverse complement strand
CTCTTTTTTTAAAAACACCATCGCCCCGCGATGGATCGTCTCCGCCAGCTCCGTCATTTTCTCATTGCCAGCAGGCTGTCTCTTAATCGTCAGATAGATGATGAGAGCGAAAAACAATCCGATCGCGCCTAATCCGATCGCCAAAACCCCGTAGTCCATCTAAGATTCTCTCCTTTCATCTCACAATTCACCAACTCCTTCACAATAGAGCAATAAATATGTCTGCTATGGCTCTTTCAGTCAAGCATAAATTAGCCCTGCGATATTTATAGACACAATACGGTATTACAAACATATCGCGGCCGATATCGAGAAAATGTGCCCCCCCGCGGGGAACTCGGAATAATTACTTCAATCTAAAAGAGACTTTGTAAGTAATCCAGACCGCCACCGGCTGACCATTGGATATGGCAGGTTTCCATACCGTTTTCAATGCCGCTTCCATAGCGGCCCGCCCAAAGCTCTCACTCTTACCTGATTCTTTAGCAACTATAACATCGCGAACCCTTCCCTCCACATCAACCAACACCTTCAGCCAGACGTCGCCTTCAATACCTGCCCGACGTTCCAATTGGGGGTAGACCGGCTGAATTGAATTGACAGGCACAGGCCGCTCATCGTACGGCACAAACTCGCCTTGATCAGGCAACAATTTGTCAATAATCTTTTCGACATCATATACGGGGTAAGAACCATCCCCGTCGATCGGTATTTCAGGGACCATTGCTCCCAGTTCATTCTGTGAAAGTAAAGCTACTTCCTCCGGCGCTTCAGAATCGGGAACCGCCACTAATTCTCCCAGTTCCCGCGACTCTGGCGCCTGTGTGGTCTGATCTCCCCGCGTCCGCGGCGGTCGATTGATAGGAGGAGGGGGCAAGATTTCCGTCCCTCTGTAAGTTGGAGTTTCTTTCACTGTGATCTCAGCACCGACGCTAACGGGGGCAACATGGAGAATTATACCCGTCGCCAGCAAAATTATACATGCCGAAATCCCGAACCCTAACGCCATGTTCCTTCGGTACGATGCCTTGAGTTTCAGTGTGGCGGCCAAAGCTGATTTTGCAGACATAACTGCCTCCTTCTACTTGGTTTCTTAATAGATACGTTTCAAATACGGTATCTATTCCATGCCAACAAAAAAGCCCCGCGATTTTTCAATCGCGAGGCGTACCTTTTGCAGGGATATGTCTATCCCCGATTATGAGCGGCGAGGATTATTCTCTCAGCTTAAAATCAATCTTATAGGTGATCCAGACCGCTATGGGCTGTCCGTTGGCGATAGCAGGTTTCCAAACGGTCTTCTTTGCGGCATCAATGGCCGATTCCTCGAAACCTGCGTTGGCGCCGGAATCCTTGACGATTATAACGTCACGAACCTTGCCTTCTTTATCGACCAGGGCTTTGATCCAAACGGTTCCCTCGACACCAGCCCTTTGAGCCAGCGCCGGGTATTCCGGCGTAACAGTGACGACCTGAACCGGCGCTTCCTCGAATGGCACGAACTGATCCGGCGATGGAAGCAGTTCGCTAAGGATGTTATCGATATCCACGTCTATCCCGATATCATCGAGATCCTGGATGGGAGCAACGGGCGCCATCTTCGCCAACTCGTCCTGGGTGGCAATCTCCACCTCTTCCGGGGCCTCCTCATCGGGTACTGGCTCGGGAACACCCAGCGACTGCTTAATCTCCTTTTGAGGCGTGGCAACCTTAACCTGATCCTGTTGTTTGGAGAGCGAGGGGGGCAAAATAAGATCCGCTTTCGTTCTTATGACATATTCAGGAGCGTCGATATGGCTGCCTGCCGCTAGAGTCATAATCAAAACAACAATTCCGATAATGAGAAGATGAGCCGCCGCCGAAATTCCAAATCCCAGCATCATATTCTTCTGGTACGCCTGTTTCAGCTCAAGGGAGCCCGTTAAGAGCGATTTGCCGTTCATTCTTCTACCGTCCCCCCTTCCTTAACGATCCCCAGAACATATTCGTCCCAGGCCGTCATATCCTGAAGGCTGAACATGACCGAATAATCCTTCTGCGTTATAGAGGCATCCACCAGCCTGGCCGCCGCCAGCTCGGTATTTATAGCCCTTTCGACAGCCTGAATATTGTCTATGATGTCTACCATCATCCCGTATGAAGAAGCCTGATCCATCTTCAAGACCATAACGAGTTTTGACACATTCCTGTTCTTCTCTTTGATGATCTCGCTGAGTTCCACAAAGCTGACCTTCTCCGGCTGTTTCATCGCGGCGCCGATCTGGTAATAGAGTGAATCGTCCTTATCGACAAGCATCTGCAGCAGTTTGGATTCAGCAACCGGCTCCGGTGGCGGATCCCCTTCCTCCTGCTTGGGCGGCAGGGAAATCTCCATCGAAAGCGGGCTCGAGAAAACTGTCGTAACCATGTAGAATATCAAAAGCAAAAAAGCGATATCCACCATGGGTGTTAAATCGTTGCGGATTCTGATCCGTCTTTTCGGTCTTTTCAGGCCAGTTTTTTTCTTATCCGGCTTATCCGCGCCAACATCTACTCCGCCCATAATATCACCTCATCTTTTAGCCAGCCGGCTCCGCGGCGCTTGCTAATCGTTGTCTTCGGATTTGAGTCATCAAGGAAAACCGATCGATATTGATATCCTGCAATGCTGTCATAACCTTCTTAACGGTGCCGTACCTGGATTCCTTATCGGCCTTTACGATCACGATTGGATTGACCCTCTTGGCCAGGAATCTGGCCTGCACCTTGATGAATTCAGCAGTTAAAGTACGGGCGTCGACCTCGATATAATCCCGGATAATGGTGCTGGAGTCTTTCGGTAAGAAATTGCCCTCGATCACCGTATCGCTGGAGGCGATGAAGTTAGTAATATATTCCAGAAAGATCTCATCATCCTTGTTGACGGTGATA
>CBDVBL010000359.1:0-2915 GCA_965372205.1 uncultured bacterium | reverse complement strand
ATCTTACCGGAGTTCAAGGAAAGAGATAGGTCGGTTTTTGAGTTCATGTCAGGCGACGTCTCCTCTGAGAAGAAGGTCGAACTGGCGGTGAGCGAAATCGCCGGCATGCTCAAATCCGGAAAATACAGGACGATTATGGTTGCCGGACCGGTTGTGGTTCATACCGGCGGCACCGAGACGCTCTGTTCTATAATAAGAGATGGATATATTCATGGCTTTCTTTCCGGAAATGCGCTGGCCGTGCATGACATAGAAAAAGCGCTGTTCGGAACCTCCCTGGGAGTCGATACCAAAACCGGTAAACCGGTCGAGGAAGGGCATAAAAATCACATGAAGGCCATAAATGCGGTTTTTAAATACGGCAGCATAAAACAGATGATCGCGAAACGTGCGCTTAAAAGCGGGATTATGTACCAGCTTCATAAATCGAAAATCCCCTATGTGCTGGCCGGGTCACTTCGGGATGACGGTCCCCTGCCGGAGACGATCAACGATATGGTCGAGGCCCAGGCGGCTTATAGCAGACTTATCAAAGGAGCGGACATAGTCCTGATGCTTTCGACCATGCTGCATTCGATCGCCACCGGCAATATGCTGCCGTCGCGAGTACGCACCATCTGCGTAGATATTAATCCATCCGTGGTTACCAAGCTGGCGGACCGAGGTTCAGCCCAAGCGGTGGGCATCGTCACCGATGTCGGGCTGTTTCTCCATCTTCTGGCCAGAAGGCTGAAGAAATAGCCATACCTGTGGTAGTCTCCCGATACAGTTTCATGATGCAATGTTCAACGATCGGTATTTTGGTTGGGGATTGAGCAGCGGCAAGAGCATTCCTGCCTGCTGTCTATCCTCATAATACTGAGACTGTTATCGTAAAGATGGCCATTCGCCCCGGTACAAATCAGATCATAAAATCGTAATCGAAGAATACTTGTATCAATCTTAAACATCCTGCTTTTAGAACTCTCGACGGCCGTTGTCTTAGGCATCACATAACCTCATAAATACCAATAAGTTGTGATCGCTTAGATATTACTCTCGCGGGCATGGGATTTGCCTTTATATCGCTCGAATCAAAGAGAGGGAGGAAACATGCGAGTTCCGAATAAATCATTGGGTCTAATGCTGGCGTTCCTGGTAGGATCTACGGCTTACGCCGGTGACGGTGCTGGGTCGTCGGCCATGGAATTCCTCAAAATAGGTGTCAGCGCCCGGTCGGCGGCTACGGGCGGGGCTTTTTCGGCCATATCCGATGGCCCCATGTCGGCATACTACAATCCGGCCGGTCTGTCGCGAGTGGACAATATCCAGATAGCGGGCATGCATGCTGAATGGTTCCAGGATCTGCGATACGAATATATAGGAATGGCCATGCCGGTAGGGAAAGCCGGCGGCCTGGGGCTTTCATTCTCCTATTTGAGCTTCGGCGATATAGAAGGGTATTCGGAGACCAACGTCCCGGTCGGCAATATTAGCGCCTATGATATGGCGATGACCCTCTCATACGGTCATCAGATAACAAGCGGCCTATCGATGGGCCTCGGCATAAAAGGCATCGGCGAAAAGCTTGATAATGTGGATGCATTCGGTTTTGCAGGGGATGTCGGTCTGCAATATAGATATTGGAATTACCTCGGCGGGATTTCACTGATGAATATCGGGCCGGATATCAAATACGAAACATCATCATCCCCATTACCAACCACGGTCAATACCGGGATTTCATATTTTCCCTTCGGAAGTAATCTGGCTTTGATGGCGGGTGCGGCGGTGCCATTCTCGGGCGATGTCTCCTTTAGAGCAGGATTGGAATACACGTACCAGAATCTCATGGTATTGAGGAGCGGTTACGATTCCCAGAACAGTATCGACGATAATACCGGCCTGTCGTTCGGCGGTGGACTGAATCTAACCTCCCACAGCCTCGACTACGCTTATAATGTTAACAGTCTCATGGGCGGCACGCATCAGATTTCGTTTATCTTAAGATTTGGCCAGCCGAGAGAAATGGCAGCATCGGTTTCATCTTACAAGTTTGATTATACACATCGGGAGGATTTCATCGGGCCGATAGAAATGCAGGTTGACGAGTCGAAGCAGAAATTCCAGGTCTGTGCCGGACGCTACAATAATCAGGATGCTGCGTTAAAACATATGGATACCTTGAAGATGTTTGGATTCTCACCTGAATTGGTTCAAGACGGCGATGATGAATACAGGGTGGTATTGAAGGAAGTCAAGGGTAAGAAAAAAGCGGAAAAGCTGAAATCGAAATATGAGAGAAAAGGAATTTCCTGTTTCGTTCAGGCATCGTAGGTAAGCTAACTTCCTCCTTTTGGGCGGTTCCCTTGCGCGTGGTCAGAGGGGCTTCTGTAGCGGAAGCCCCTTTGGATTTATCATACCAAAATACCGATTTCACAAACTACGCTGTTTTATTATCTTTTTCGCCAGGGTCCCAACATACAGTATGGCGATAAAATGGTATACCTCGATCCAGTTAACCCTCTATGCTTCAAATAACTCTTGACAGGGTTTTCGGAAATTTGTATTTTAATGACGGAGAGGCAATTAAATTAGCTTGTGAATCAAATCACATTCTAAGGCCGATCCGACAAGTGGATGTGTTTGGTGTTTGGGTTTCGATGTGTGGTTAGGCCCCCGCTTCGGCGGGGGTCTATGTTATAGTTGCTATTTTTTATAGGATACTTTCGGTTGATCATCCTGAACCATAAGACTGTCGATTGTCAAACTGAATCCGAGCACCCGAAAACGGCCATCGGCATGATCAGGATGAGCAATACGATTTTATTTATTTTCTCTTTTTCAGAAGAAGCGATCTGTTGGGATCGCGGGTTTCGTTGGCGGATGTTATATAAACTCCGGGTTTCCCGGTGACGGGGCAGGCGTACTCGCAG
>CBDVBL010000358.1:0-2919 GCA_965372205.1 uncultured bacterium | reverse complement strand
GTTTCGGAGAGCACTTGCCCATCGAAGGTCCGCAGGATCAGGTTGTAGGGCATGTTCTGGTAGCTCGACCAGACGATCCAGGCTCGGCCGTCTCCCCAGACGATCTCGGGCTCCCGGTCGCTGTTCTCGCAGTCGGAAACGAGCGCTTCCGCCTCGAAGCCACCGGCGGTTCCGGCAGGATGTATGGGAACACAACCAATGCTCATATTTCCACCGCCCTGGGTCTGGCAATACCATACTGGGCGGGGATTCCCCTCAAGGATATGGAATTTGTCCAGTTTCACCCAACCGGTTTATTCAAATCCAATATCCTGATGACCGAAGGTTGCCGTGGCGAGGGCGGGTATTTGGTCAATGCCGAGGGGGAACGTTTCATGAAACACTATGTCTCGGAGAAGGTGATGGAACTGGCTCCGCGAGATATCGTCAGCCGCTCCATCGCCACGGAAGTCGAGGAAGGACGAGGCTTTGAAGGTGGCTACGTCTATCTCGACTTAAGACATCTTGGCAAAGAGAAGATAATGGAACGGCTTCCCGGTATTCGTGAGATCTGCCTCGACTTCGCCGGCTTAGATCCAATCGAAAAGCCCATCCCCATCAATCCGGCGATGCACTATACTATGGGTGGAATCGACTGCAATGCTGACGGCGAGACGAAATCTCCCGGATTTTATGCCGCCGGGGAATGCTCATGCATATCGGTTCACGGCGCCAACAGGCTCGGTGGCAATTCACTTCTGGATACGATCGTATTCGGCAGAAGAGCAGGATCGGCAGCGGCCGGGTATATCAAGGGCATGAATAAGGCTGTTGACGATGCAACCCTGAACAAATCCAGGGAAAAATTGGAAGATCGAATTGCGGCGATCTCCAATCCCGCAGGTACGGAGAATCCCTATAAGATCAAAGATGAACTACAATCAATGATGCCTAAAAAGGTTGGGATCTTTCGCACCGGCAATGAGTTAGAAGAAGGACTTAAATTCATACATGAACTGAAAGAACGGTTTAAGAAAATCCGGCCGCCGACCGGTACTCGCGTCTTCAATATGGATAAGATGTGGATTCTGGAATTATCCGGCAATCTGGATGTAGCGGAGACAGTCTGTGCCGGAGCTATCCGACGCACCGAAAGCAGGGGAGCGCATTTCAGACGAGATTTTGATAAGCGTGACGACGACAACTGGCTGCATCATACGCTGGCGACCTACACACCGTCCGGGCCGGAATTTTCTACCAGCAACGTGGATCTCGCCAAATATCCTCCTGAGGAAAGGAAGTATTGATATGGCCAGATCATTTAAGATATTCAGATTCGATCCCGATGACGGCCGGGAACCTCACTTCCAGACATTTCAGGTGGACGCTACCGAAGGAATGACGGTTCTGGAGGGGCTTTTCTGGATTCTTGAGAACGTTGACCCGTCGCTGGCTTTCCGATGCAGTTGCCGGGAGGCCAATTGCGGCTCCTGCGCCATGCATATAAACGGCCGCTATCGCCTGGCCTGCAATATACAGATCGACATGTTGAAGGAACCGGTGACGATTCGTCCGCTATCACATCTAAAGGTGCTCAAGGACCTAATCGTCGATATGACGCCGTTCTGGGATAGTTATGAGAAAATCAGGCCTTATCTTATCCCGAGGGAGAAACCGCCGGAAAAGGAGTATTATCAGTCAGTTGAGGACAGAAAAAAAATAGATCATCATATAGACTGCATTCTCTGCGGGGCCTGCTACGGCTCATGCCCGGTGGTTTACGGCGACCCGAATTATCTCGGGCCGCATGCGCTTTTGAAGAGTTTGAGATTTGTCGATGATTCCCGGGATGGTGCTGACGATGAGAGGCTGGCCATGGTGGCCTCCGATGCCGGAGTCTTTCGCTGTCATACGATCTTCAACTGCCAGATTGTCTGCCCCAAGGATCTCAATCCTACAGGCGCCATAAGCAAGCTGAAGAACAAGATCATCGTCAAGAAATACCCGTTCCTTAAATTCCTGGTGCGGACGTAGAATCTGTAGGTGCGGGTTCCCATACGGGTCGCATTCTCAGTGAGCAAGAAACCCGACAGCTTGAATTATCTGGCTTTTCAGCGACGTCGGGAACCCATTCCCGACGCATGCTTCTGGCAGGAAATCCCGCCAAAGGCGGGAATGCCAGCGCAGGGAATCTCCCCAGATTATTTTCTAATCTTTTTGAATTTTATCCTCTTCCTGCCCGGGACTTATGTCTTTTGATCTCAGGTGATAATCCTTAATCCACAAGTATTGATCTTTAATAATGCTTCTTGGATCAAAGGGTTTTATCTGGATGAAACCGGGTGCGCCCCCTTGTCGCCCAAGTATGCTCAGGGTTAAGTTATTATCATAAACCAAAGTATCGGATATCCCTCCATATTCCAAAATAACCTCTTTTCCTTTTTTAAACCAAAGTGCGTTCGTTATCTCAATGTCTCGATCCTCATAGCTACCGGGAACCCAACTCTCAAGTATAATCTCAGCAGCATTATTCTCCATTAATTTTAGGACAATTCCCCATTCTGATTCGGTTACGCTTTCGTAAATTCCCTCTAAATTTGTTTCCTGAGAAATAGAGGTATTCAAATGCCCGCACAATATTACGAATAGCAAAACAGCTCTTAAAGACTTAACGCTTGGCATTTAATCATCTCCTTTAAAGCATTTTCCCAAAAGATACGTTAGCCGTTAGGTCAAGACCCCTGTGGTCTTGACTATTTCCTGTCTGTCATCACCGACTTTTTCCGTGCGGCAATCCTCCCTGTCATGGGATCATAGTACCTGGAGCGGTAATAGTAAAGCCCGAACTCGCTCTCTCGCTCCCGGCCGGTCATTAAGAGTCAGCCACGGGATATCATTCCCGAAATCTCTAATCGGGAATCCATAATCGCAAGCCTTTGG
>CBDVBL010000357.1:0-2919 GCA_965372205.1 uncultured bacterium | reverse complement strand
TAAGTAAACCGAGCCCTTTTCGCTGATAATCGTGCGCCACGACCAGCCTCAATTCAGCCATATGTTCTTCCCATTCCTCGGTTTCCAATTCCAGAGCTCCGTCCGCGACAATCTGATCGTCTACGGCAGCTACCAATCGCGTTGCCGTACCAGAATCAAGGGCCTTAATCCTCCGTTCCACGTTTTCACGTTTGGTAACATCGACCCGAAGGTAAACCCTGTCCTCCTTGGGAAGCGCCCTGAAAAAGGCTACAGATCTATCCAGATCGTCTTTTCTCAACTCTCGGATAACGACCTCGCTGCCGTCTTTCAATTTCGCTTTCTTTTCCATCTCTACGTCCTATTTCTTATGGGAAGTAACCAACATTCTCCGGTACCGCTTCTTATTTCCCGACATTGTCGCCGGCCGAATTTATTCCTCCTCCATTCATCACAAGAAATTAGTATTCTAAGTTAATCATAATTCATCAATACATCAATAAAAAAACCGCTTAAAGAATAAGATTCCGTATTTCAAAACGAGTGCGAGATGCGCAACATAATAAGCCGTCCTATCTTCGGGGCGCCCACAAATTCAGAATGTTTATTGTCAAATAGATTCTGCACCGCCAGTGCCAATTGCGAATTATAAGGCAGATTCCATTTCATGTTCAGGTCGACCACTGTGAACGATTCGACCCTGGTACCCATAAAAGGGCCGTACATATCGAAAGCATCGACAAATCTCAGGCGCGTTTGGGCGAGAAAACCGAGTTCCGGATTCGCGTACTGAAGATATACTCCGTATTTGAGCTTTGGAGCGTTAAGATAAATATCGTGCACCTGCCCGGCCGATTTCTTAAAGAAGTTTTTTGAAACGAACGAAAAGCTTCCTCCGCAACTCAGGTACCGGTTCAGTGCGCAGGCGAAAGCAAGGTCGGCGCCATACAGAGTGATATCTCCGAAATTTCGGAAAGTTACCAGCACCGCCTCCGGATCCAGAGCCTCCTGCGGGCTAACGGTACCGAATGGAATCTGCGCCGTTCCATAGGCAAAGAAATTGGTCAGCTCATCGACGGGCGTACCGTTTCCATTGCCGCCATAAGCGGGATCATCGAGCATGGCAAGCATTGCCGCATGGTCGGCATTGGCCGGATCGGCCAGGATCAAATCGAATTCCTGTTCGAGATAGGCCGACAGCGTTTCCCTATCAAGAAAGACATTAGGCGTTTCAATAGCCAGCGGGCCCACGAAGTTATCCCTCTCTGTGCGATATGCATCGAAACTGAACTTCAAGAATCCGCCCAGGACGCCTTTGTAGCCAAACTCAATTGTCCTGGTATATGAGGGCTTTAAGGGATCGATATCGGAAATATCTTCGATACCGGAGAGAACGAACAAATTCGAGTCGGGATTAAATGTTTTCAAAGTGTTATTCACTCCCGACAACGTAGCAGGGGTTATAACCTGCAAAGATGATGACAGAGAATCGATGGTCTGTTGGGGAACACCAAAGGCAGCCATTAAGGATGCGAAACCCGAAAATACGGCCTCGCGTCCGGCCGTCCACATTACATTTGTGAAGACGGGATCGTTAAACTCAATAAAGTCTGTTGTTTCGAGGCCGCGCGGATCGAGCGGAGCAAATGACGAGCGAAACTGCGGTCCATTGTCATCGATACGCCAGTGAAATCCGGTCTCGGGGACACCCTGGACGCGGATATCAATATCCGGGCTGAATCCCAGTACCGGCTCAAAAGCGGCGCCTACTCCAAACGGGTCTTCGGCCTGCAGAATATCGAGATAAAGATTGGCGTTTTCAGGCGTGGAGTAAGCACGATTATATGTAAGGCGAAAGTTATTATTCGGGGCGGGCTGATAGGTTATCGCCGCTCGCGGTGAAAATATGGCACCTTCAATTCTACTATGATCGTCGACTCTTGCCGCCCCGATAAATTTCAGGCGATCGGATAGTTTTGTCTCGGATTGCAGGTAGAGTCCAAACTCATTTATGCTATCGTTTTCTTCGTTGCGCCCGTTTATGGTGGACTCGGTATTCGGACGCGTCAGCAGGGCATCGAATCCGTATGTTAGGGATAGTCTTTCGCCCGGTTCAAATCGATGTTGTACCTGTCCCGCCCAGACCCTCGATCTATCGACGATCAACTGGCCTGTCCGAAGCAGGTAGGTATCGCCGGCATCGCTGGCATTAACAAAGAACTGAGCGAATAGATCCTTATACATAATACGGGTCTGGGCGAAGAAATATGCCCAGTCGATCGCCTGGGCGGCCCCGAGACTGGTTAATTCTATGCCGTTTGCACGGTTGAAGCCTCCATTCATAATAAGGGACAAATCTCGATTGACAATGAAATCAACCCTGGCTTCGCCGGCGATCTTTTCGATATCGAAATCCCTCCGGTTCGACATCCACTCCCCGACATACTCCGGCCCGGTGGCAGTCGGCCTGAACAGGCGTATGGAATCCGGTTCATACGGATCGGAAGATTCCCAGTCGTTCCCACGATAATACTGCCCGGAGATTTTGTAGCCGATTCGATTCTTGATGCTTCTGGCATGCAGGAATGACCCGGAGAATACGCCGCGCTCGCCCCCTCCGATGCTGACCGTGGTTCCCCTGGATGTAAATGGCGATTTCGTGATTATATGCATTATTCCCGATGCCGAGTTGGGGCCGTATAGAGCCGAGCCCGGGCCCGAAACGATCTCGATTCGCTCGATATCCTCGTTAACGGTGGAAATGAAGTTGTATGCGTTGTATCGCAATGACGGCACCCGGGCGATGCGATTATCGGTAAGTATTAAAAGCGCTCCGGAAAATACGTTATTGAATCCGCGAACCACGACATTCGACTGGTTCAATCCGGTGGTGGCAACATCGACTCCTGGCAATCCCTTGACGTGCTCGCTCGGAGTGAG
>CBDVBL010000356.1:0-2923 GCA_965372205.1 uncultured bacterium | reverse complement strand
CCCGGCGGTGACGACCACACCGGTTCGGGTCTTGCGGGAGCCTCTAGGCATTCTTCGATTCTCCTTTAGCGGCCAGAGGCCGGATTTTCAGTTCATCCTCATGCAATATGGTAATGATCCTCGCCAGATCCCGCCTTAACGTCATTATCCTCAGGGGATTGTCAATCTGTTTGGTAGCCTGACGGATCTTCAGGTTGAATATTTCTTTTTCGAGCTCTTCCATCTTGATGAGGATTTCCTCTTTTGTCATGTCTCTGAGTTCATGCGGTTTCATTCGATCAATCCTTGGCTAAATCATGCCGGGTGACAAACTTCGTTTTAATAGGCAGCTTTGCTGCAGCCAGCTCTAACGCTCGTTTGGCCAGATCTTCCTCGATTCCCTCAAGCTCGAAGAGGATTCGGCCCGGTTTGACAACAGCAACCCAATATTCCGGCGCTCCTTTTCCCTTACCCATCCTGGTCTCGGCGGGCTTTTTCGAGACCGGTTTGTCCGGAAAAATCCTGACCCATACTTTGCCGCCCCGTTTTATGCGGCGAGTTACGGCCACGCGGGCGGCCTCTATCTGCCTGTTGGTAAGCCAGGCCGGCTGTAATGCCTTCAAACCAAATTCACCGAAATCTATATTGCAGCCACGGTAAGCCTTGCCTTTCCGGCGCCCCCGTTGCTGTTTGCGAAATTTCACCCTCTTGGGCATTAACATTATTTATTATCTCCACTCGGTGCTGTTCCCGGGGAAGGCGGTCTTTTCGGCGGTCTCGCATCACCCGGTCTTTTCTTTCGCTGCGATTTATCGAGCACTTTTGCAGAGGGTTTGGTTCTCTGCGGCCTGCGCTGGCTGTCGGGTTGTTTTTTGTGTCGTGCCCTGCGTCTTCTCGTCTCAGCCGGCTTTTCTTCAATCCCAAGAGCGGCTCCGGCACTGGCCTCGACTTCAGCATATTTCCCCTTGTGAATTTCGCCCTTGCATATCCAGACCTTAACACCAATACAACCGTAAGTCGTATGAGCAGTAGCCGTCGCATAGTCGATATCGGCCCTCAAGGTATGGAGCGGTACACGGCCGTCGTGGTATTTCTCCTGTCGCGCTATCTCGCGGCCCCCGAGCCGCCCTCCGCAAACTATCTTGATCCCCTCAGCGCCGGATTTCATGCAAGCGGCAAGAGCCTTCTTCATGGCCCTTCTGAAATTCACTCTGCCTTCGAGCTGTTTGGCGATAGATTGAGCCACCAGCCTGGCAGACAACTCCGGTTTTTTTATTTCGATAATATTGAGAAGAATCTCGTTGCCGGTTAAGAGCTGGAGTTCCTCTTTTAGCTTATCCACCTCGGCGCCTTTGCGACCGATGACTATACCCGGCCTTGCCGTATGTATATCTATCGTCACCTTCTTAGGGGCCCGAAGTATTTCCACCTCGGCAATCCCTGCATGTTCCAGACGCCTGTCGGTGTAGCGCCTGATAAGCAGATCTTCCTGCAGGAGATCGGCGTAGCCGGTTTTTGCAAACCAACGTGATTTCCAGTCTTTTATTATTCCCAGCCTAAGACCGTATGGATGGGCTTTCTGTCCCAATCGGCCTCCCTATTTTTTGGTTTCGACGGTTTTGACTTTCGCTTTTTTTTCAGCAATGGTTATCCCGATGTGAGCTGTCCTTTTCCTAATCAGAAAGGCTCTACCCATGCTCGCCGGACGGACTCTTTTCCAAACTGGGCCACCGTCAATTGTTACATGTTTTACAAATAGATTTTCAACCTTAACCTTGGCGGTTCCCTCGGCAGCGATGGCATTGGCGGCCGCCGATTTCAAGGTTTTATAAAGCGCCCGGCTGGCGGCCTTTGGTGTAAACTCCAGAATATTCAGAGCCTTATCCACGGGCTCGCCCTTTATGAGCTCCGCGACCCGCCTTAACTTACGGGGGGACATGCGAACATATTTTGAAACAGCTTTAGCTTCCACTTTTGTCACCTACTTCAATGCAGCGCTTCTCTCCGTCAATTTTCCGGAATGGCCCCTGAATATCCTCGTGGGAGCGAACTCTCCCAGCTTATGACCTACCATATTCTCGGTAATATATATAGGGATGAATTTGTTGCCATTATGCACAGCCAGGGTGTGGCCGACAAAATCAGGAGAGATAGTCGTTCTCCGCGACCAGGTCTTGATAACAGTTCTCTCCCCCGAGGTGTTCAAATCCTGAATTCTCTTCAATAATCTCTGGTCAAGATACGGACCCTTTTTCAAGGATCGAGCCATACAAACCTCCCGAACTACTTTCGCCGCTTAACGATCAAATTCGCCGATCTTTTTCGATTTCCGGTCTTCAGACCCTTGGCCAATTGTCCCCAGGGACTGCAGGGGTGTCTGCCACCGGATGATTTTCCCTCGCCACCACCCATGGGGTGATCCACCGGGTTCATGGCCACTCCCCTAACCCGTGGTCTTCTACCCAGCCATCTCGATCTTCCGGCTTTGCCGAGGATTATTTTTTCATGATCTATGTTCCCAACCTGGCCGAGTGTCGCCAGACAATTCAACTTGAAAAGCCTCACCTCGCCGGAAGGCATCTTCACGTGGGCGAAGTCCCCTTCCTTGGCCAGTAGTTGCGCCATTGCTCCTGCGGAGCGAGCCACCTGTCCACCCTTGCCCGGTTTTAACTCCAGATTGTGAATGCTCATGCCGAGAGGAATTCTGGCGAGTGGAATAGTATTGCCAGGCCTGATATCGACTTCCTCACCTGCCACAATAATATCGTCAACTTTTATATCCGCCGGGGCTATGATATATCGCTTTTCCCCGTCAGCATAAAACAGCAAGGCTATCCTGGCCGAGCGATTGGGATCGTATTCAATCGACGCCACCCGGGCGGGAATTCCGACCTTGTTGCGCATGAAATCGATGCCGCGCTTGGTCAGTTCGCCGTCGATTTCA
>CBDVBL010000355.1:0-2928 GCA_965372205.1 uncultured bacterium | reverse complement strand
GCTGACCGTATTGCCGAACCCCGGTTTCTTCCCGCATATTTCACATCGTTGAGCCATCAAATCCTCCAGACTTGCAGCAATATATATATTTTCGGCAAGATAGCAAGATCTTTAGCTGACTATTTTATTTCCAGCCTCATACGCTTTCCAAAGGGATGCGGCTTGACTTTGCCATAGTGCATCTTTAACATAACCTCCGTGGTTTCAATGGACTATTCAAAATTATCGAAACAGCCGGGCGGGTTCGAATTCTTATTCTCCGATATACAATATCTGAAAGGCGTCGGCCCCAGAAAGGGCGATATCCTGAAGAAAAACGGTATCAAGACCGTATTCGATCTGTTTTATTATGTGCCGAGGAAATATCTCGACCGCTCGCTTATTACACCTTTTGACGCTATTACGGAGGGTATGACTGTAACCGTTCTGGGGACTGTGGCGGCGAGCGGGATTGCGCGTGGCCGAAAAAACCGTTTCGTCGTGATTCTGGAAAGCGAACAAGACCAGCTTGAACTGGTCTGGTTCTCCGGATACCGTTATCTGGAGAAGGCATTCGCGGTTGGAGACGTCCTCTGTGCCTCCGGAACAGCCAGACTCTATGGTCGACTGTATCTTCCTCATCCGGAGTTCGAGATCGTCGGTTCTACGGATGAAGAGACGATTCACACCGGCCGCCTGATTCCAATCTATCCGGAAAATTCGTCATTGAAAAGTATTGGTCTTCACTCACGGGGATTGAGGAGAATAGTAAAACCGGCTCTCGACAGGCTGGCGGAAAGCCCATACGAGACGATCCCTGACAAGTGGCGTGAGAAATACGCATTATATGACCTGACGCGTGCCATCCGTCAGGTTCACTTCCCCGAAACGTTAGAGAAAGCGGATTCCGGTCGGCAGCGCCTGGCTTTCGAGGAGCTTTTCTATCTGGAACTGATCATGGCCGGCCGTCACAAGAACCGCCGTCTCAAAACCGATGGCATCAGTCTCGATCCGCCGAGGATCAACGGTCGGAAGCTGCTCGATAACCTCGGCTTCAAACTCACCTCCGCCCAGGTCAAAGCTCTGAATGAAATCTACACTGATATGAAGGCAAATTATCAAATGAACCGCCTTATTCAGGGCGATGTCGGCAGCGGCAAAACCATTGTGGCCGTCCTGGCCATGCTCGGCGCCATCGAATCGGGTTATCAGGCTGCCATCATGGCCCCCACAGAGGTTCTGGCCGAACAACATTTTTATTCGGTTACGGAGCTTCTGGAACCACTCGGTATCAAGATTGTCCTTTTGACGGGTTCAATCAAGGGGGGCTCCCGCTCGAAAACAATTGCCGCAATTTCTTCCGGCGAGGCGTCCGTGGTGGTCGGCACCCATGCGCTAATTCAGAAGAAAGTTGATTTTGCGGGATTGGGGCTGGTTGTTATCGACGAGCAGCATCGTTTCGGGGTGATCCAGCGAGGCAGCCTTCAGGCCAAGGGAAGGACTCCGGATATGCTGGTGATGACCGCCACACCGATCCCCAGGACCCTGGCCATGACCATCTACGGCGATCTTGATGTTTCCGTAATCGATGAGATGCCCCCGGGAAGGATCCCAATTGCAACGAAGTTCGTGGCGGAGGAAAAACGACAGAGTATGTATGATTTCATCAGGGGAAGAGCCGAGTCGGGAGAATCCACTTTCATAGTATATCCGCTTGTTGAAGAGACAGAGAAATCGGATATGAAAGCGGCAACGGAGGCTTACGAATTATTGAAGACTAGGATATTTCCCGATCTTAAACTGGGGTTGCTGCATGGCCGTATGAAAGCCGATGAGAAGACCGAAGTCATGCGCAAATTCAAGGATAGGCAAATTGATATCCTGACCGCCACCACCGTAGTTGAGGTGGGGTTGGACGTACCTTCCGCGACCATAATGGTGGTCGAGCACGCAGAGAGATTCGGGCTTTCCCAGATGCATCAGCTGCGAGGCAGGGTGGGAAGATCCAGCATGAAATCTTATTGCTTTCTTTTAACCGGAGAAAAGGTCGGGGAGGAGGCCAAACGTCGGATTGAAGCCTTGACCGCCACCAACGATGGGTTTAAGATTGCAGAGATCGATCTCGATATTAGAGGCCCGGGTGAGATTTTCGGCACCAGACAGCACGGATTACCGGAACTCAGAGTAGCCCGCCTGACCGATACGCACCTCGTCTCGCTGGCCAGGCATCTGGCGTTTGAGATGATCGAGGAAGATCCGGGTTTAAAATCGAAGGAGAATAGTCGGATAAAAGCGGTTTTAAAACAAAGAATGGGAGGCAAGATTCGTTATGCTAAGATTGGCTGATGCCCTGAGGTTTCGGGCCTGTAATGATCGGGAGGCTATATGACGAATAAGGCGGAACGAGCTCTCGTGAAGGCAAAAGAACTGGGAGTCATGGTTGGCAGTATGATACCGGATGCCGGGGATCTCGATCTTGTGAGACTGCTCAAGCAGGTCGATGCCGATCTCTTGGATATTCAACATAAGCTGTCGATGGCGGCAAAGCTCTCGGCAAACAAGGGACAGTTATGAACGATAATGACGAAAAAAAGAATGGCGACCAGACCGGCCTGGGCGGCGACGCAACATTGTTTACCCAGCTTGTACTCTCCTTTCAGGCTGCGGCATGGCAGCAGATGGGGAAAGTGCAGAGCATTATGACGGGTAAAATCGAACGCAATCTGGTAATGGCCAAGCACTCCATAGATATGCTGGCGATGCTTGAGGAGAAAACAAAAGGAAATCTCACCGAGGATGAATCGAAATATCTCAAGCATGTTCTTTATGAACTTCGTATGAATTATCTTGATGAAGTAAAGAAAGGTCCGGATAAAAAAGAAGAAGAACCGCCGGCTCCATCGGAGGCAGAGGAAGAAAAACCGGCCTCGGACGATTCGGAAAAATAAG
>CBDVBL010000354.1:0-2939 GCA_965372205.1 uncultured bacterium | reverse complement strand
CTTCAGCCGGGAACGAAATGTCGCCCGCTGGGTGCTCGCAAAAGGTGAGGAAACAGAAATATACGCGGAAATTGATCTGAAGCCCTTAGACAGGCTGGTGATCGAACCAAATATCAGCTATTCAAAAAGCACCGATGTCAGCACCGGGGAGGAATTGTACAGTGGATTCATAACAAGAACAAGATTCCAATTCCAGGCCAATAGAGAATTATCAGTAAGGTTTGTGATCCAGTATAACGACTTCAGCGAAAGGTGGGAGTTTGATCCTTTATTGACGTACCGCCTCGGTTCATTCTCGGTATTTTATGTCGGCTCAACCTACGATTATGATAGACTTACGATTATTCCGGACGATCGGCCGAATTGGAAACTTACCAAACGTCAATTTTTCATGAAACTGCAGTATATGTTCAGGACTTAAATCGGCGGAATGGTGATTTCAGACTATTGATATACTATTTGACTGTATGGTATGAGATAAGAACAAACTGCCCGGCAGATCTCTGAAAATAGATCCTGAAGGGTCAAATATAGTTGCTATCGAAACAATGATTGACAATTCATCGTTGTATGTGTATAGGATTTCAGGTTTTCTGTCGTAATTGGTGAATGAATGGATGAGAAAACAACTTCAACATTGTGAGTACCTAATGATGTCAAAAAGGTTTGGATACGTTTTAAGATTGATCTCTATCGCCATATTCATGATCGGCATTGACTCCTTCGCGCAGCGTCCTGAGGCGGAAAAGACCATGGTCAAGGGCCATCTAATGTACACGGTTCTCAAGCCGGGCGATATACCCGCTATTTTTAATCCCGAGTTTATTCCCATATCCGGAGGCGACGAGTATTATCACCCGGATGAACCGTTGATAGCGGTAACTTACGGCGATTCCGCCAGGGCTTACAGCACCTGGCACCTGGATCGGCACGAGATTGTTAACGATCGCCTTAACGGTCGACCCGTTGCCGTAACCTGGTGACCGCTCTGCTTCAGCGGCATAGTGTATGCCGCAAAAATCGATACTCTATCTCTAACGTTCCAGGCTTCCGGCTCCCTCTGGCAGGATGCCCTGGTGATGCAGGATCTTCAGACCGGTTCGTTGTGGTCGCAGATTAACGGAGAATGCATATCCGGCATACTGGAAGGTAAGAAACTCTCTCCCATACCCGCCACACATACAAGGTATGATGAATTTAAAGAGCTGTATCCCGAGGGATTGCTGCTTAAAAAGCCGGAGAAAGGGGAATTCGGATCTCCGTATGATTCCTATTTCGCTGATCCCGATAAACTAGGCATCTTCGGAAGGGCCAATAACTTCCAGAAGCTGGACGGTAAAGATAAAGTTTTTGGATTAAATCCTGGAGAACATCAAATTGCCGTATCAGAGAATTACCTGATTCGAAATGGATTTGCAATTTTCTTAAAGAATAATCCGCCTATTATTATCACATATGACGATGAAGGCAAGACGGTGGCTGCATTCGCCCTTCGCGACCATTCTCAAACTGATCTGGAAAACATCACGATAGAAGACAACACTCTTTTTTTTCCGGGCCACAATGCCGCCTGGGACTCGCGAACCGGCAGGGTAAAATCGGGAGATGCTGACTCGCTCGATCCGATACCGGCAATCTCGGCCTACTGGTTTGCGTGGATTAGTTTTTTTCCCGATACAGAGTTGATAAAATAAAACCGCATTTTCCCATACATGTAGCGGAAAAGTGGGCGAGTTCTCCAATTGAACTACCCGCGAATGCTGCGCGTGTAACATGATTGCTGAAGTCGGTTTAGTTCATCATATCCTGATTCAGAGGCCCCGGTAATCCTGAATCAAGAATACGGTATTACACTTATAAGGCTTGAGACGGAGGTTATGCTCCCATTCACCGAGGTCGTTCAGATGAGAATATTCTCTTGCCATCCGAGCTTTAGAAGCTGGATTTTGCCGAGGTCGCTCGTTCCCAGCTTATGTCTTATATCAGCATAGGCTATATGATGGGCCGGCGGTTTGAGGCGCCTGTTCTCACCGAAATGGGCCCGCCGCTGGGCCTCGAAAATCTGCAGACCGACAGCGTCTACGGCGACGGGATCGGTTCCTACAAGGATACCTTTATATTGCCAAACGTATGTATCATCATAATGGTGTGGGCCGATTCCATGGAACAAAGGCCGAAGAAGAAGGAGAATATTCAGCCTGGTTTTGTCTTTAACTATCGGCAGCTTCCAGATGGCCGCCAGATCAGCGCACGAGTTACCATGATATTCGCTGGGCTCCGGAACGAACATAATATAGTTTTTGAGAAGCCCTCCCACTCCGGACCAGTGATGCGTTCTAAGCGGCCTGACATTGATCAGGGCTGTTGCCTTCCGGAATACGGGATCGAAGCGAACGCCCTGGTCATCAATGCTTATATTCTCCTGCTTAACGCCAGCGCCAATAATTGCATTCTGGATAGCGTCTTCCATTTCCGATGGTGTCGGGAGTGGACCCCAATCATTGGACTTTATGCCGACGATATCATCAGGGCTGACCAGCCTTTTCCATGCATCATGAGGTTTCTCCTCATCCAGGAGCGCTGATACCGCCTGGTCGAGCATCACCTTGATAATCTCTGCGTTCGGATTCCCGGAGGCGTCCAACGCCTTCTCATGCCGCATCAATACGACTCTCGTCCTGGCCACCTCTTCGTCAGCCCAGCTTATCTTGAGCGGTATGCCGACGGTGGCGGCTAAACCTGCGTAGGCTGCGCCTCTCAGGAAGTCACGTCGTGTGACACTGCCCTCATCAAAACCGGCTTTATCTTCTTCACTCATCTGCTGTCTCCATTATCTTATCTCTGAAGGCGCCTGTCAACTTTTCTGCGCTAATAGCTGTCGGCGCTTCCAGGACAATCACCAGGAAATTAGAAACTGCCTCAACCTTTACCCACCGATC
>CBDVBL010000353.1:0-2941 GCA_965372205.1 uncultured bacterium | reverse complement strand
AGAGGAACCGGTTTATGTTCAAACGCTACCCTTTTCTAAGAGCAGTTGTCATTTTTATAGAAAGCTGGCTGATTGGCCTGGCCGTATTGGCTATCCTGTATTTCGCCTGGCTTCGCGATTGGCAGATGAATTGGGGCGCGACCGCCGAGGAGGCCACCCTCTACATGGCCGGTGATGAATTGCTGGAGAATCCCACTCTCAACGCGACCCGCGCAGTGGAAATAAAGGCGCCCCCGGAAAAAATATGGCCCTGGCTGGTGCAGATGGGTTACAAGAGGGCTGGTTTTTACGGCTTTGACAGGCTTGATAACGCGGGCATTCCCAGCGCTGATCATATCCTCCCGGAATTCCAGAACCTTCAGGTCGGTGATACAATAACATTCTTAAGGGTGGTCGAGATGGAGCCAAATAAATCTATGCTCTGGGTATTTCTGAGAGGGGCCGGACCCTGGGAAAACGCTACCTGGTCGTGGGGACTCTATAAGATCGACGATGAACGCACAAAATTGGTGTCGCGCCTCAGACAAAACTATGCTTTTGATTCTTTTCAAGAAGTAATCATGTGGTCTTTGATGGATGTTTGCGAAATCTTCATGATGAGGACATCCATGCTGGGTATCAAGCATCGAGTGGAGGGCGGATAGTCTCCGGTGTTGTTTCGGTTTGAGTTATATCATAATGCAATTGACGAGTTTTAGAGGTAGGCATGATGCCCAATGATGAATATAATACGGCTATACCCGGATATAAAATTAAAACTTTTAGGTGGTTATTTCATATAAGCTCTCTTCAATTGCTGGTATTTTTCACAGTCCCTGCACTTATATATCCAGCTGAATTCCTGCCTTACATGGAGATTCTGGCCGCTTTGACTGTGGGAGTGATATTCGGGCTGTTCTTCTTGTTCGTCAATATTTACGGCCTGTTTGTTGATAGGAGTAGAAAGCCCCTTTATATAATTATGACTATTCTTATGGGCTGCTGGATCGTTTGGGCAGTCGTCTCGTGGTTGTATATTGAATATATGGATTATCTTCTCAGGTAGCAATTGCCACGCAAAAAATCTAAGTAACCGATGTTCTGGATTGTAGATATTGTCTGCGAGTCATGGTTTACCATGATCGCAATTTAAAATAAGCCTTGATGTTCGTCTTTCAATATTATAATGGATTATTAGCAGTTCATGGAGAACGTTTCAGCAAAATCGAGGTTGGGATATGAATGATGCCTCTGCAATCGATCTTCCGTTAAAAGGGTACCGGGTTCTTGACCTGTCTCGTATACTCGCCGGTCCGTACTGCACCATGATACTCGGAGACCAGGGCGCCGAGGTGATCAAGGTGGAGCGGCCGGACACCGGCGATGATACCCGCACCTGGGGACCGCCGTTTGCAGGCGGCGAGAGCGCCTATTATATTTGCTGCAACCGAAACAAGAAATCCATCGTGATCGATCTGAAAGATCCCGCGGGTATTGAGCTCATTCGGGAACTGGCCAAAGCGTCCGATGTGTTGGTTGAGAATTTCACTCCGGGATTTACGAAACGGATCGGGTTGGACTACGAGGCAATCCACAAGCTCAATCCGCGCCTGGTCTATTGCTCCATCACCGCTTACGGTCAGGACGGCCCTTATCGAAACCGACCGGGCTACGACATGGTGCTCTCTGCCGTGGGGGGTCTCATGTGGATTACCGGTGAACAGGACGGGAATCCGTGCAAGGTCGGTGTAGCAATCACCGATGTCCTGACAGGCGTCTATGCATCGGGGGCGATCACCTCCGCACTGCTGTGGCGGGAGCGCTCCGGCCGGGGGCAGCACCTCGATATCAGTCTCCTCGATGTCCAGGTTTCGGGTCTCGCCAATATCGCCAGCAACTACCTGGTCGCCGGTAAGGAGGCCACACGCTGGGGCACGGCGCATGAGTCGATCATTCCCTACCAGGTATTTCAAACTAAAGACCGTCCCATCGCCATCGCGGTGGCGAACCAGAAACTGTGGATCAGCTTCTGCAAGCTGGTCGGTAAAGAGGATTGGTTGAATGACCCGCGGTTCGAATCCAATCCAAAGCGCGTTGAGAATCGCGAAATACTGATACCGCTCATCGATAAGTTGTTCGTTCAAAAAACATGTGACGAGTGGATGGAACTCCTGGTGGAGTCGGCAATCCCCTGCGGCCCTGTAAACAACATGCAGCATCTATTCGCCGATCCGCAGTTGCAGCACCGGGATATGATCGCCGAGGTGCCGCATCCCACTATCGGTACGCTTCGCCTCACCGGAATACCGATCAAATATTCCGAGACGCCGGCGACTATTCGACTTCACCCGCCGCTTCTCGGCGAACATACCGACGATGTACTGGCGGAGGTGCTGGGTTATTCATCCGAACAAATAGAAACTTTAAAAGCTCGGGGCGCAATCAGGTCAGGCTGATCAGGGCCGGCCCGACTATGTGGCCATCTCAAACTTGTTTAGGACCGGTATTCCGAAGATAAAAAAGACACCGGTGCGTAACGTCATGCTTCAACTCCGCTCAGCATGATATGGACGTGGTGTCAGGTTCTTTGATGACTTCGCAGGGAAGCGTGCAGCTTACTCGCCTGTATCGATAATACGTGCCGGATGAGTGAATACAGTTGCGCGGTTTTCACGCACAAAAGCACAAAGGGTGATATTACATTTACGGGCTATATCGATGGCCATTGATGTCGGCGCGGATACGGCGGTGATCAACTCGATTCCGGCTCGCGCGCACCGGCTAACCATCTCGAGGCTGAGTCGGCTGGTGAGCGCCGCCCCCCGGCCGGCCGTCTGGATATCATTCAGCAGGCATTTCCCGATTGCCTTGTCGAGCGCGTTGTGGCGGCCGATATCCTCGGCGCAGGCAACAATTTTCCCCGCAGTATTGAACACCGCCGCCGCATGTGTCCCGCCACTTG
>CBDVBL010000352.1:0-2943 GCA_965372205.1 uncultured bacterium | reverse complement strand
ATGGCCTGGCATGCTTTGTAAGAGCACTTCCAATATATCATTCAGAGATCGTCCCTCGAACCCCTTCTCCTCAATCACCCCCAGCGTCAAGCCGACCTGCTCAAGGTTCCTTTTGAGATTCACCCGTTCGACCACATTTTCCTCGGCGAGACTGAACAGCTCTGTCAATTCCGGCATATATTTTTCAACCATCTGATGATCGCGGCGGAAAATCTCAACGCCCGGTTTCTCCTTGGTCAACAACCTGGATAGGGCGCGGGAATGATCTGAAAACGACTCGAAATACTTAACCAGAAGGTACCAGAATATGAATATGCTCAAAAGCGGTAAGAATCCCAATAATGTCACCTCCCACCGCAGGATATCCCGGTAGGTAAAAGGTGAGGCAGCTTTCTTGATATTTGCCACGCCAATCTCGATACTATCGCGAGCGATCAACGGTATGGAAAATGAGGATTCGGGCTCGGGCATATTGGATCGCGCAGAGATTGATCCATATGGTACTATACTGACAATCCGCTCATCCCGATCCAGGATTTTATAGATGTAATCTACGGGGAGGGCCAACATCAAATTGCCCGTATTGTTCCCTGAATCCTTCAGGCCATCGAGGTCATTGTAAACCAACGCACATAAAGTATCTCGATAAAGGATTAATCCTGAATTAACCTCACTACTCTTGAATTTATGAAATTCCTCCAGAATCGAGGCCTCGATATAATTATCGTTATATGAATATACTTTGCCGCTCTCGTCCTGATACCAGATTCGAACCTTATCCGGGCCATTCCGGCTCAGGATACGGCCAATGTATTCGACTGCAGCCGAATAATCTGATCCATCTTCAATCTTTCCGGAAAGGGCCGGGGCGAAATCGCTGATGACGCTATCCGCATATGCCTGTGCAAGCTGATCCAACCTCTCGAGATATTGTACCGCCTCATTCCGCGATTCACTTTCAAACCTCTCCAGGATTGAAAAGCTGTATATCAGAAATGTAACAATCGAGATGGCCGTAATTATAAAACTGACAACGACAATTCTTTTAAAGAGAGACTTGTGCGACCGTATGATCTTCATAATGGTCCATGGAGGATTGCTACCTGTTCCCGGCGCTTACTCCCGCAGTGATGTTATGTATCTTTTTAGCATTGCGTTGAATAATATCGATAAAACGATCGACCTCGGAAATATCTTCCGGGGGCCAACTCTTAAGGTATTCGCACGATGCCATTATACCCGCCAGTGGCCCATTCAACCTGGATTTAACACTAAGACTCATGCTGCTCGGAACTGAATCCTGCGGGGCATGGCTCTGCCGCAAGGTCAATTTTCGGCTTCCTTCTATGGTGTTTTTGGTCGTCCATCTTTCCCTGTGTAAAGTCAGGGCCATAGAGATCAATCCCGCAACGGATAAAACAAACATTGACGGGCCGCCTTCCAGCGACGACCTTTCTTTCCGTCGTGATTCCCCAACGGTCAGCAACCCGACCACCCTCTCTCCCATGTTTAAAGGAATAATTAAACCATGTTTGATACCGGAGGGTAATGTCTTTGCCCTTTCCTCAGGCGAGATTTCATCTTCTGGATCGCCGTAGCCAAACGTGATGTTTTTGCTTTCATGAAGCGCTCTTTGGTGTAATACGATATCGTCTAAGCCTGTCCCGGAGCTGATATCCGCCGGCCATTCGAGGTTCCGGGCCTGCGCCAGTGCAGCGGTCTTGAAGATTTTGCGATTTGCATCGACAAGCAATATCCGGCAGAATGTCAACGGCGTCAGATCAGCAATCAGCGATGTCAACTCCTTGAGCAGCTTCGAAAGATCTTTCGATGCTATTGTCCTTTCCTGATAATATTGCAGCGCACTGAGCCATTGCCCCGACCTATCTTCGAGTTTTGCCGTCCGTTCGTGTCCGAGATATTCAGAGATTTTCTGCCTTAAAGCTGCCCCCAGCAAGGGAAGATATGATGATCTGCTGGCCGGCGCCGACAGCTCGATCTTCATATGAGCGAGAGGGTATTTACCGTCGCAGATCGGGAATAGATACGATTGTTGATTATCATGAATCAAGGCGTCCCGTGAAATATTCTTATACACACTTGGAGTGGAGGTGCCCGGATGGAATTCCGGATATTCGCCTTCAGGGAAATACCCGGTTCTTACATTTACGACTCCGCCGGTGGGCAGACTAAAATCGAGTGAGTGTGGTTTGCCATCGGCGTGAATGTAGAGTCCGATCTGCTTGAAGGGAACATAGCTATGAATAAGCTTGGCGGATTTGACCAATGCCGAGATCAGCGATTCTCCGTTATCAAAAGGTCTGGCAGCCAGAAGAAGCATTTCCTTATACCTGGTTTCGAGACGGTAATCTCTTTCGGTAATATCCCTTTTTAGCGCAGCACTGAGTCCATCGCATACGATCCTGATAATACTTAGATCATCGCTATCGAAATCTTTTGCTTGAGTTCTATAGGCGGCGAATATGCCCAGCGTTTCACTGCCGGATCCAACAGGTACGCAGATGGCGGACTCTACCGGGCCGCTAATGGTTTCGGGTTTATCCCCTGCGGTCAGCTCATGATTGCTGTCGATTATCATAGCCTGAGCGGATCTTTTCGATGCGCAATACAAGTTATCATTCCCCTTCGGTTCCTCAATAAGACCCGTCGAAGTCGACGCCAGACCCCTCTGAAAAAAGAGGTGAAGATTGCCATCTTCCATCACCCGATGAAGGCTCACGGCTTGGCAGGATAGAATGCTCAGCAAATCCTCGGTCACGTTTTCCAGCAATTGATTCGGCCCTCGGCCTTCTATCAGCGATGATGATACTTTTTCACGGATCCACGTTCCGCTGGTCGTTGTCAATAGCCTGCCGCGAAGATCGAAATAGTTTCGTGCCCATTGAATAGCTCCCCAGATTATCAAAGCCCAGCCGGACAGAT
>CBDVBL010000351.1:0-2962 GCA_965372205.1 uncultured bacterium | reverse complement strand
GGGTGAATCAAATGTCTGAGGAAATTGAATTCGAAGTTGCGCTAACCAGATCGGAGATCGCGCGATATAATTATTATCATATCAGATGGCTTTTGATACTCGATTTTCTGGGGCTTATCGGACTTCTCATAATAACCTATGCCTCCATGTTTCATCCTGAACCGCAAACCAGGGATTTATTCGGTTCGCTTATAGTCTGGGCGGTAATGATCCTGGCGATCGGGCTATCGCAGCCATTTATATTGTTTTTACAGATATTCGTTTTAAAAAACCCGGCCATGACTTCTCAGACTGCCAGAAGAGTTTATACGTTTTCCGATGACGGTATTCATATAAGTTCCGGCGACCATCTGGCCACGACTCCCTGGTCACGGGTCACTGCGTTGAAAGATATCGGCCGGCTTATTCTGATCTTCACCGGCGCCAAACTGGCGTATGTGATCCCGAAAAGATGCTTTTCTTCTATTGAGCAAAGTAAGGTTTTCATAAGCTTTTTGCTGCGGAAAATTAAAGAAATGGAATAAAAAAAACCCGGCCTTATGAGAGACCGGGCTTTTAGCATTTTTTAGACTGCCTTATTTCATGAAGGAATAGGTCAAGCCACCGTAAATGCCGAGATAGTCAGGATCGACCATCGTATATCTGCCCTCGGCAAAAAAGCTGACTATCGGCGAGACCGGGACTTTCAAGCCGCCAAAAGCATGGCCCCCAAACTTGTTATCGGTTACGGACAGAGAACCGAGTATCGTTTCGCTTTCGACCTTCACCATGTGTAGACCGGCACCGGCGCCAAGGTAAGGATGAACGACTTCAGAGACGGTGCTGAACTCATACCTACCGGAGATACCGACACTTATATCGGAGAATGTCCAATCCCAGGTAGTCCCCAGAAAATCTTCTGAGTAGCTCTTGCTCCAGTAGTTGCCTTCAAGGGCAAAACTGAAATTCGGGACATTGGCAAAGCTAAAGCCGACTTCCGCCCCAAAGCCAATGGTGGCATCGATAGGATCCTCGGGTGCAACATAGCCAGCCCGAATCCCTCCGTGGGTTACATTAAACCCGCCTGCCGAAGCCACCAACGCGGTAGCGGCGACAATGGCTAATGTTGAGATCAAGATTTTTCTCATTGTACTCCCTCCTTCTGAGAATCTGGTTTCTGGTTCTATATCGGCTGGCTAATTGAGGGATTTAAAAAAAAAGACCGCCTCAGGGGAGGCGGCCTAAGTTATTTTGGGGTTGAGGGTTATAGGCTAAAACCGATATCTGACCCCCAGATAGCTGTGGACTATGTCCTTGTCTTCGTTGCGATCGCTGTTGAGATAGACGTATCGTCCCTCGATAAAAGTGGAGATGTGTTCATTCAAACCGGCCTCTATACCAAGGCCGCCCGACATCGTGAATATTGAATGTAGATACTGGGACCGAAGCTGCAGACCTAAGATATCCGTGAGCTCCTCCCTTTTTAGCTCCAGGAAATATGCCCCCAGGCCTCCTATGACGTATGGAGAAAACCTTGAGGACAGATCGAATATTCTAAACTTTTCGTATACTCCGACCGCCAGCCCGGAATAGTGATGTTCCAGCGTCGGTAGCGTATCGGTGGAGATGTCGAAATCATAGGTAACCTTCCAGGTGTCTAATTCGAATTGAGTTGTGAACCTCGAATCAGGGTCTCCAAAGGACGCTATGACCCCCAGGCCAAGCGTATTGGAATAAGTCTCCCCGGGTACCACGGCGGTGCCTTTTAACCCCAGGCCGAAACGCCAGTATTCAGCTGCCGGAGATGATACCGCGGTTACAAATAGAATCGCAAATATGCCAACAAGATTTCTCATTGATACTCTCCTTTTGCCGCAATAGATCCCATCTCAATGGCCCCTAATATAAACTATCGCGGCCAAAAGGGCAAGGTGCTAAATGCCTCTTTTTTCAAAAAAAATCCCATTCCTTTTGCCGGTGGGATATTGGCCGAATGTCTTCCTGAATAAGGATCTTAGCCGTCAGACGGCATCGTCAGTTGACTTCACCTGAAAGTAGCTGGTATTACACATTTAAAAGATTTCTATTTTCGCGTCAGTTTATCGATCCCTAACAGCTTCTTGAAAAATAGCTTCCAGACGCCGAAAACGGCTTCGAATACTATCTTTTTGTTCATCTTGGACTTACCGGCTCTGCGGTCGATGAATAAAATCGGGATCTCTTTTATTCTGAAGCCGCCACGCCAGACGTAGAAATCCATTTCAATCTGGAACCCGTATCCGTTCGATTTAATCCGGCTCAAATCGAGCCATTCCAGCACCTCGCGCCGAAAGCATTTGAATCCGCTGGTCGGGTCTTTTACCGGCATGCCGGTGATCACCCTGACATAAATGGAAGCGTAATATGAAAGTAAAAGCCGCATTATGGGCCAGTTGACAATAGAAATCCCGCTATAATAGCGCGAACCGATAACCAGGTCGCTTTCCTTTATTGCTTCCTTGAATTCTTTGAGATATTCCGGATCGTGAGAAAAATCGGCATCCATTTCCATCAAATAGCCGATTTGAGGTTGATTAAGCCCGTAAGTGAAGCCGTCCACGTAAGCCGTTCCCAGTCCCATTTTGCCCGGTCTCTTCAAAAGATGAATTCTGGGGTTGTCTTTTTTCAATCCCTCAACGATGGCGGCGGTGCCATCGGGAGAATTATCATCAATTACGAGAACCTCGAAATCTTCTCCCTGTGCCAGAACGGCCAGGACGATCTTTTCGATATTCTCCTTTTCATTAAATGTGGGGATACATACCAGTATATTCATCTTTGCCTCGCAGAAAATAAATACACTATCCCGCCCAGTGCCAGAAGGCTCCAGTAGCTGATTATACGATCCATAATTGTTAAGGCTCCGGCCATATCCGATGATATCCCGGTGGAGGCCAGAATCTTCAGCATCAAAATCTCAACCAGGCCCAACCCGGCGGGCGAT
>CBDVBL010000350.1:0-2964 GCA_965372205.1 uncultured bacterium | reverse complement strand
CGCGCGATCCACTCGCGCAGAAGCGCGCGGTGTCGAGCCAACTCTTCGGCAAAGAACGGGTTTCCGCCGGCAGCCGGGGGCGCAATCAAGTGTCTTAATTCCAGCCCCACAATCAGTCATAATGTTATGACGGGGAACTCGGCATCCTTCGGGGGTGCCATATTCTGCAGCAACTCCAATCCCCTAATTGTCAACAATACAATTACGGGCAATATCGCGTATGGTTATTCCGGTCTTGGCGGAGGACTCTATTGTCTTGGTTCCAGCCCCACAGTTACAAATACCGTCTTCTGGGCAAACGCGGCTCCCGGGGGATCCGATGACATTCATATTGAAAGTGGCTCACCTGTGATAACCTACTGTGACATCCCGGGCGGCTGGGAAGGTGAGGGCAATATCGATGTCGATCCGCTGTTCCGCGATCCTGATAACGACGATTTCCATCTCATGTCTACTGCTTGCAATGATACTTATGACTCTCCGTGTATCGATGCCGGCGATGATGCGATAATTGATAAGCTTCTGGATTGCTCCTGGGGCCTTGGAACGGAGCTCAGTGACATGGGGGCTTATGGCGGGGGCGAATTTGCAGAGATTATCCCCTGTGCTTACATTGTCGGGGATTGCGATCACAATGGCACTGCTTTAGAACTTGGCGATGTTATCGCTATGATCGGCATGTACACAGGTACAATCGTTCCATACTATACTTGCGATTGTCCCCCTCATGGCGGTGATTTTGCACCCGAGGCCGATCCCAACGGTAATTGTGTCGAGTTTGAACTGGGAGACGTTGTCACGGAGATAGCGGCCTATAGAGGCACTGATACGGCCTACAGCTGTGTGGATTGCCCGGGCCAGGAAGGATTGTTGCCGGACGGAGACCATCTGCTGATAATCCCATCCCTTAAGTCTAAGATTACGATTGGTGAGCGAAAAATGGCGGAATAGATCGCTTGAGAATCAGTAATTTTCGCAAGAAATAATAACGGGGCTGCATTGCTGCAGCCCTTTTCATTGCCACAAATGGCGGTTTTCTGGCAAGCTTGAACAGCAGAAATTTCATTTCCGCTGATGGGGGATTATCGGAAATGGATTATGAGCGTATGCGAAGATCTCTTTCTTTAGTCTCAGCATGGTTTCATCCATTCTGGCGGCGTGTATGGCATGGTGTCGTCATTTGGCTTCTACATAAAATGCTGTGAGACGCTTCTGTGCCCATATTGTGTCCAACTATACTGCCCCCCCCATAAATCGGTCCAACCTACAATTGCATATTGCCGAATTGTCCCTGGTTTTCGGTAAGCGCAAGCGGCATGGCTGATAGTTTGCTCAAAACCATTTGCTCCTGTGAGATATCTTTAAAGGCACATTGCCAACGGGCGTGTTTTTTTGGACGCCTGTTAGCTTCTTCCAGTGAGATAATGTCATGCGAATAATTTTGGAATTTGAATATAATTCTGCAATTTGAACCGATTTGAGCTTGCTTTTTTCAAGAAAAACTACTAATAAACGAACCCAATATCGGGTGCCGTGGGCCCCAGGCGGAATTTGGAACTATGTGGCGGGATGTTGGCGCCCAAAAAAAGATGGAATTATTCGTTCCTGGCGTTCTAATAGATCTGCTGAGTGAGCGAATCTAACTGAAAGGAGGAGAGATTTCAGCATTAGATATGATTTATGGGACGATCATCAAGTCTGATTTAAATATTCAAGGAGGAGCAATGATTCGCTTTTCTAAATCAATTATCGTTGTTTTGATGGTGTTGCTGGCGTTTTCGGTTGCCAGCGCGGATAAGGAAGTAAAGGTCGGCGGGCAGATATTCGCGCAATGGTTCTATGATATGTCCGATACTCTGGCCTATAGCCGTTCCGGTTTGGATTTCGACGACTATAGTGTCTTCGGCATTAACAGAGCATATCTATATGCCAAAGCCAAGATGTCCGATAAAACCTGGGGCAAAGTCACTGTTGATGTCGATCCGGATAACAATAATGTCAGGCTCAAATTCGCTTTTATCAACTGGAAGTTTTTCACGCAGGAGAATTTCGATCTGTCGACACGTTTGGGCCTTCAGGGAACACCCTGGATAAGCGAAATGGATGCCACCTGGGGCCGCCGCTATCTGGAGAAAACCCCATCCGATCAACTGGGCATGCAAACCTCCTCCGATTTCGGCCTCTCTTTCGGTAGCAAATTCGGCGAAAAAGGAAAATGGGGATATGCCCGCCTGGCGTTTTTCAACGGCACATCGTATGAGGCTCCGACAGAAAATAATCCCACAAAAGATATTAACCTGGCGGTATTTCTCACTCCCCTGAATGCCAATCCCGACCTCGCCAAATCGAAGATCGGATTCCAGGTTTATTCCGGAACTCTGAATTCCTACGACGACTCGGCCCAGGTGAAAGACGATCATAAGAAAACCATGATCTCGATCATGGCAGATGTGCGGTATCGTAAACTATTCGCACTGGGGGTGGAGTACAACTCGTATAAATCGCCCCAGATCCTCGACATTTACGGTGCGGGATCTGGTACCTGGCCCGATCTGTCAGATAATAAGGTTACAGCCATTGCGCTATTCGGAACCCTCTGGTTTGCCGATCTGGCGGAAAATACACCGTTGTTGCGAACCACCAATATTTTCTTCCGGTATATGACGGTTGACCTGGACGCCGATGACCATGAGATAGTACCTCCCGGCGGAATTAACTTCGAAACGTCAGCCAACGAACTGATATTCGGCGTTGAATGCGAACCTGTAAAAGGCGTTGCGGCGTCGTTGAATTACCGGGCCGAGAAGATAAAAGATATCCCCTTAATGACTGACGATATCTCCAATTCGTATCTTTATCTGAATATGCTGCTGGCGTTCTAAGATGCCCGCAGCTTAATTTCGAAGGCCGGCCTTTCCAGGGTCGGCCTTTGCCTGCAGGGAATCGACCAGGTAGGATCCGTCC
>CBDVBL010000349.1:0-2964 GCA_965372205.1 uncultured bacterium | reverse complement strand
TGTATGACGTTCATATTTGTCGATATGGGCCGACCGCTTAGGATATTTAACGTTTTTCTCCATCCCAGCCCCAATTCGCTCATGTTCTGGGATACGATCGCATTGGGTGGATATCTCGTGCTGAATGTCATAATAACGCGCGTTACGCTCAGTTCTGAACGTAAAGGTATCGCCCCGCCGGGCTGGATTAAACCGGTGATTGTGATTTCCATACCCTGGGCCATAAGTATTCACACGGTTACTGCATTTCTATATTCCGGTCTGGCGGCAAGGCCGTTCTGGCTGACCGCCATCCTGGCGCCCCGCTTTCTGGCGTCGGCTTTTTCCTCCGGTCCGGCCCTGCTGATACTATTGTGTTTCATACTGAGAAGATTCACTCGTTTCGATGTTGGTAAACAGGCAATTCAAAAACTCGCGGAGATTGTGGCATACGCCATGGCTATAAACGTATTCTTCGTACTGATGGAGATATTCACCACATTTTACAGCGGTATCCCCGAACACGTCATGCATTTTGAATATTTATTCTTCGGGCTTGGCGAAAACGTGAGGCTTGTTCCCTGGATGTGGCTTTCCGTGCTTTTAGCGGTTCTATCGCTAGTGCTTTTGATAAATCCAAAAACGCGAAAAAAAGAAACCACGTTAATTTTAGCCTGCTTTGCGATCTTCGGCTCCATATGGATCGACAAAGGACTCGGCATGATCGTAACCGGTTTCATCCCCACTCCTTTGGGCACGGTCGCCGATTACTGGCCTACGTTCCCTGAACTGATGATTACAGTGGGCGTTTATGCGGTCGGGATTTTGCTGGTAACTGCATTCTATAAGATTGCGCTCGCCGTGAAGGGAGAAGCATCGACATAGGAGCTGCATGGAATTAGAAAAGGCGTATAACTTTGGAGGGGTTGTCAGATCAACCCCGATTTTATATGGATGACAAAGTAGAGAGAGCCGATTTCGTTATCGTTGGTGGGATTGCAGCCGGCCCCAAAACCGCCGCAACCCTGGCAAGACGTTTACCCGAAGCCAGAATAACCCTCTTCCAGAAGGAAGAATATCTCTCTTATGCCTCCTGCGGACTTTCATATTTCGCCTCGGGCGATCTGGGCAGTCTCGAGGAGCTTATGCGTACTCCGTACGGAGTCATCCGTGACTCTGCATTTTTTAAAGAGTCGAAGGGATTCGACGCGATAACGGGTGCAGAGGTTATCGATATTGATAGAGAAGAGAAGATAGTCATGGTAAAATATGTTGAGACAGGTGATATTCTCAAATATGAATATGGTAAGCTCGTTCTGGCGATCGGCGCTGTGGCAAAGGATCCTGAGTTTCCGGTTGTTGAAAGTCAGAAAATCAGGCCATTTAAGAAACCTGAAGATGCTATGGCATTCCTGAATATGGCCCAGAGCGGTCAGATCGATAAGGCGATAATTCTTGGTGGGGGTTTCATAGGGTGCGAGCTGGCCGAGGCGGCTGGCGGCTTATGGGGAATCGATGTCACACTTATCGAAAGGGAAAATCAGGTTCTCCCCGGTTTACTGGATCATGAGATGGCCGCCATTGTTCAAAGACATCTGAGCGATCGCGGAGTCGATGTAATCACTGGTGCAGAACCCGATAAAATCGATCTGGATGAGAAGGATTGCCCGATAGTATCACTTAAGAGCGGAAAACAGATCTCGGCGGACTACGTATTTCTATGCTTCGGCTTTCGCCCCGAGGTCTCGCTTGCTGAGCGCTGCGGCCTGGCCATAGGTGAAACCGGGGGGATTCTGGTAGATAAGCATCTTCGCACGTCGGATCCCGATGTCTATGCCGGGGGAGACTGCGTTGAGCAGTTCCACCGGATCACCGGCGAAAAGATCTATATGCCGATGGGTTCGCTGGCCAATCGTCATGGCCGCGTGATTGCGGAAAACCTGGCAGGCAAGGAATGCGAATTTCCGGGTGTCCTGGGAACTTTTTTGCTTAAAGTATTTGATATCAACGTGGGCGCCGCTGGACTTACCGCCAAATTAGCTCGGAAAGCAGGATTTGAAGTTAATTCCGTCTGGGGTACATTTCCTGATAAACCGGATTATTATCCCGAAAGCAAAACTGTTACGTTAAAGCTAACCTATGATTCAGAAAATGACAGGGTGTATGGTTTACAGGTTGTAGGGAAAGGAGAAATCTGTAGTTATATTGACGTTTTCTCATGCCATCTGCAAAATAACTCGATAATTGATGATCTGCTCGATTTCGATCACGGCTATGCCCCGCCCTATTCCGAGGCGCTCCACCCGCTTCATCATCTGGCGTCTATGGTCAAAGCTCAACAAAGAGGGATGAATTTTATTTCGCCCGACATCGACCTTGGAGTTGAGAATAGCGAGACTATCCTGCTGGACGTCAGGGAGCAAGATGAATCGAAAGATAATCCTGTGACCGAGATATCATCGGAATCTCAAGTGAGAATTATCAATATCCCTCTTAACGACCTTAATTCCCGGATTGCGGAATTAAATCGCGGCCATAGAGTTATCATCATCTGCCAGCGTGGTTCAAGATCTTATCAGGCGGCGATTACCTTAAGATCAGCAGGATTTACGGATATAGAAATATTGGGCGGAGGACTATTAGCCCATAAGTGATATTCTTAAGATGACAGGAAATTCAAAATGACGTCTGTTAGTTGGTTCCTTACAGTTTGTGGTATCAGCCATAAAACGTCGTCGATAGAACAGCGTGAGCTACTGCAATTGGGTCATGAGCAGATCGCGAAAGCAAATGCGGTATTCAGCAACTTGCCGGGAGTGATGGAATCGATCATAGTCTCAACGTGCAATCGTGTCGAGTTCTATTTTGTTTCCAACGGCAATGAAAATCCTTTTGAGACTATCAAGCTGTTCTATAAAGAATATAAGGATATTGATATTTCAAATCTGACAGAACACTTCTATTAAAAAAAGGTCCCTCATACGG
>CBDVBL010000348.1:0-2973 GCA_965372205.1 uncultured bacterium | reverse complement strand
ATTATCATCAATAACATTATTCACAACAACATCACAGTCGCCGTCGGCGGGGGAATTGATTGCTACAGTTCAGATCCTATTATTATCAATAATACTATCAGTAATAATAGCGCTGGAGGAGCTGGCGGAATTAGCCTTACCATCTCGGATCCAATCATAGCCAACACAATTCTGTGGGCTGACTCGTCGGACAACAATCGTGAAATAAAGATATACGATTATGATGGCCCATCTTTCCCAGTGATAAGCTATTGCGATATCCAGGACACTCTCTGGCCCGGCGAGGGCAACATCAGCGTCGATCCCTTCTTCCGCGATCCCAACAGCGGCGATTACCATCTGATGTCCACCGCCTGTGGCGATTCCCGTGATTCACACTGCATAGACGCCGGCGATCCGTCTATCTTCGATTATCTGCTCGAATGTGATTGGGGCTTGGGAGGCCAGCGGAGCGACATGGGCGCCTATGGCGGCCAGGCCATCCCCACCGATATCAGGGAGGAGCATCCCCCGACAATTCCCATGGCATGCGGTTTATTGCAAAATTATCCCAACCCGTTCAATGCCACGACCGTTATCCGATACAAACTTCCCGAACCCTCGGATGTCGTTATTGAGATCTTTGATATCCTCGGCCGCAAGGTGGAAACGCTTGTCGATAAGCAACAGCAAGCTGGTTATCATCAGGTGATGTGGAATGCCAAAGACATATCGTCGGGGGTATACTTCTATAAGGTGCAAGCAAGTGAATACACTAAATCAAGGCGGATGATTCTTCTGAAATAAAAATGGAGTTATTGGTACAACCGATTTGACAATCTATTTTCTGAGTGTGTGGGCCGTTTTATGGATGTGGAATATGCTTGAAGCAAAAAGAATTATGGCTGTCATGTCCTTTTGCTCGATTGCTATTACGTTTCTTTCGCCTGGAAATTCTCAAGCCGATTTCGACAGCCATTTAAAAATAGAAATCCCGGATTCAGTAAGTTTCCTGGTTTCTTCATCGGATCTTGAGAATTTTATTAGAAGCGAAAATCCCATAGATAGAATTGTGGCCTGCCAAAGGCTCGGCCAAATTAAAGGTGAATCAGCTTATCATTTGTTAGTCGAGGCATTTAATAATGAACCGGGAAGACCCGCAATCGAAGCTCCACGAGGAGTAAAATATTATGCCTTGATAAATATTGCCAAAACCGAAGTGCCCGAGGTAGAGGATTTTCTAAAAAAAGTATCGACTCACCTGGCCGGACAGATAGAAATCATCCCCCAGGGTTTCGTCCCCGTCGATATAATCACAGCTCTGGAAGGAGCTTTTGACGGGCTTCTTGATCTGGGCACGGATTCAGCCATAAACTACCTGAAGGGGATTTTTAATAATGAAAGATATTACTGGATGATCAGGCAGTTGGCCCATATGAATATTCTAAGATACGAGTTGAAAAAAGGCGATTACGCTACGGCTTCGGATACCACCAATTTCCTCTTGAACTTACATACCAAAGCGGGAAGCAAAATAGCCTTATATGACTCAACCGGAAACTTTGACGTCAACTACATTTTGAACGGTAGTTCCGGATTTTTGCTGTTTGAATACAGAAGAACAACTCTTCCGTATTTAAGCGATTATATTCTTCAATTAGACGCTGATGACCCCATGCTTCCGCTTCTTAAACAAATGGAGACCGATATGATAAACAATCCACCGAGGAATCTGGAATAGGAGCAATATATGAATAAGCTATTTTTATCCATAGCCGCCACGGGTATCCTGGTTTTTGGGCCCTTGGCATCGGCCCTGCCTACCGGCGCTTTTCCTCAACCGGAATTCGGAAGGGAGAATTTTCTCTTGACGCCGGATATCGAGGAAATGAACGTCTATTTTGCCCGGCTGGAGGCGGGGGAATATTCAGATAGTATAAAAATGGTACTGATAAGATAGAGATTGCTTCGTCGCCCCGAATAGAATCGGGACTCCTCGCAATGACGCTCATTAAGGGTACAAGTAAGTCTCCATAGGATTCAACAATAGAATAAATAAGGTCCGGGAAGCGTAGCCCACGACTCCCCTTGCTATTGCATCCCGAAAAATGCATATTACCGGCACCCGTATCCCGAAACACTGAATACGGGTGTGATGTGATCTTTAAAAGGAGACAGTATGACTGTTTTAATAGACGGACAAACGATAACCATAGAGAAGACAGAGGATATAGCCCGTAAAAATGCGGAGGTCGGCTACTCCAATGATGCCAGGGCGAAAATCAAAAGATGCCGCACCGTGGTTGAAAAGATGGTCGAGTCGGGGGACGCGATCTACGGTGTAACCACCGGCATCGGTGAATTCTCGCGTATCAGGGTCAGCCCCGAGCAGGGCGCTCAACTGCAGAAGAATATCATCTACAGCCACGCCGCCGGCACCGGCGATCCGCAACCGGAGGACGTCGTGCGGGCGGCTATGACGCTTCGGGCTAACGTGCTGGCTCGCGGGCATTCCGGCGTCCGCTATTCCACCGCCGAGATCTTCATCCATATGCTCAATAAGGGTGTTACCCCATTTGTCTATGAAAAGGGATCTGTGGGGACGTCGGGAGACCTATCTCCCTTGTCGCAGCTCGCCGAGGTCTGTATCGGCGAGGGGAAAGCTTACTATAAAGGCAAGCTTATCAACGGCGGCGAGGCAATGAAGCAGGCGGGCATCGAACCGATTGATCTTTCCTACAAAGAAGGTCTCGGTCTTATTAATGGTTCCCAGATGGTTACCGCCGGTGCGGCTTTACTTCTGCAGGATTCTCGCCGCCTTTTGAAAAATGCTTTCATCGCCGCGGCCATGACTATTGACGCTTTGAAAGGGGTGCCGAAAGCATACCATGAGGTCCTCCATGCCTCCCGCCCTTTCAAAGGACAGAATGCAGTAGCCCATAATCTCAGGCGGCTCATGGCTGGTTCGGAGATAATCGCCGATAGATCGGGCAC
>CBDVBL010000347.1:0-2975 GCA_965372205.1 uncultured bacterium | reverse complement strand
GATCTTTTTCAACTATGGCTCCGTCTAATGTCCTTTGATGCCAGTAGACTATCATATCGCCGATTTCAAGCCTTTCGAATTCTCTATCGCCGGTTTCATATTGATCTAATAGTTCATCAGTCCCGGCATTTACGTTGACGCCGGCAAATGGAGATAAAACAATTAGCAGCAAGGCGGCCAGCAGGATAATTTTCCTCATTTCCCTATCCTCCATTGTTCCGATTTTTTTTTCGAATACAACTTCTCACCGTATCTTAGTTCCTATTTACAGAATTATGGCCAAATGCAACTTTACGTTTTCTTATAATGGCAATCGTTCCGGCGACCAGCAACATTAACATTAGAATGATCATCCCCCATTCGGAGAGAGTGGGAATCTCCAGTGATTCTTCACAGGCATCATCAATTCCATTGTCATTATTATCTCCAAGGCATACGGTTCCGGGCCCCATCCATTCACGGCCGCCGGCGATGCAATCCTCCTCGAGCATCTCTGCGCAATTTCCATCGGTTGAGCAACAGGCACCGGGTAACTGTTCGCATTTATCGTCGATCCCGTTATCATTTCCGTCACCGTAACACTCGGAGCCGTCACCCCAATAATAACCGTCAGCCGCCTCGCAAACCGCTTGAAGCTCCATTGTGCAGGAACCATCGAGGAAACAGCAGGCGCCGAAAGTTCCCTCGCACGCCTCATCTATTCCGTTACCATTTCCATCGCCAAGACATTGTGTCGCGGGTCCCAGCCAATTGCCATTGTTGGCCAGGCAATCCGTTCCGCTCAGATCCATGCAAGAACCGTCCGCTATACAGCATGCCCCCGGGAGCTCCTCACAGGCATCATCCACCCCATTGTCATTCCCATCGTCGAGACACTCGGTCCCGGGACCCATCCATTCACGACCCCCGGCTAAACATTCTTCCTCCAGCATATTGTGGCAGGATCCATCCGACGAGCAGCAGGCGCCGGGTAATTGTTCGCACAAGTCATCAATCCCGTTATCATTCCCATCACCATAACAAACAGTGCCATCTCCCCAATAATAACCGCCGGTTGTTTCGCAGACTTCCTGGACCTCCAGCGCACAGGAACCGTCAAGGAAACAACAGGCGCCAAATATGTCATCGCAGGCATCATCTATTCCGTTACTGTTCCCATCGCCAAGACATTCTGTCGCAGGTCCTAACCACATACCATTATTCGCCGAGCAATCCGGCCCGCTTAGATCCTGACAGCTACCGTCTGCGAAACAGCATGCGCCTGGAAGCTCCTCGCATGCATCATCGATCCCGTTGTCATTCCCATCGCCCAGACAGATGGTTCCGGGGCCTATCCATATGCGGCCGGCGGACAGACATTCCTCCTCCGTCATTTCCTGACAGAGTCCTTCCGGCGAACAACATGCTCCCATCTCCTGAGCCGCCGCACCACAAACCGGGATAACGATCAGTAATATCGCCGTGAAGGCTATACTTTTATTATTCATGATCTCTCCCCTTTTATCCTGAGAAGTATTCAGCTATAAAGGACTTGTGTAAAAATACAAACCTGAGACACGAAGTTACACATCATTGCCACCATTAACCATTATAACGCTCTATTCATCGATTTCAAAGCGAATTTTCATCCTTCTACCTCTCCTTAAACTTATCGGGGCGAAGGAAGGCCTCCAGATCAGCCACAGGCGGCTCAGTCCGGGGGATCGGATATAAACTGTAATGCCGATAGCATTGAAAAAGGGGCTACCTTGATGGTAGCCCTTCGCCTTTGAGTCCTTAAGATTAAAACAATTGACATAAATGGATTTATGCTTGTATTATCAAACTCAGTAATGAAATCTTTTCGCTATTGTGGAGAAAATGGCTGATCGCAATTACTGGCTCGACCTTTTCACAGGAAAGAGCTGGGGGGAGTTTCTCAAAGCCGGGGGCAATGTTTCTGGATTTTCCGAGAATCGGTGGAAGACTCTTCAGAAAGTAAAGCCGGGCGATTATTTCCTATGTTATCTTACTGGTGTATCTCGCTTCGTAGGGATTCTCGAAGTGATTTCTCGACCATTTAGAGATAGCACAAGAATCTGGGGAGACAGCATATTCCCGAGCAGGGTAGAAGTCAAGATAGTCGTCGCTGTTGACCTCGATTACTCGGTTCCCGTTAAAAGGCTAAGAGACAAGCTGAGTTGTTTTCAAAATCTTAAGAATCCGAACGCCTGGACAGGACGATTTCGGGGATCACCGTCAAAGTGGAGTAAGGCTGACGGTGAAGTTGTTGTTACTGCGCTACATGAGGCCAAGAGAAATCCAGCAAAGATACCTATAGATCAGAAGGCCCTCTTATATAGACCAAAATCCGTGGCAGGTATAAAGCGTTCATATACCGTGCCGCCCAAAGAGGAAGCATCCAGGAAATCGCTTCAGCCAACGGGGGCGATGCGGGATCATCTGAAAATTCAGCATCTTCTTTATGAAATTGCGAGAAGCATGGGTATAGACGTCTGGATAGCAAGAAACGATCGTGGTAGGAGGGTCGGTAAGAATAGATTCGGCGACTTACCTGGAATAAGAAAAGAACTGGATCTCAACCTTGATCAAGCCACTATCGGGACAATTGAGCTGATTGACATCTTATGGATGGAGAAGAAGGCAGTTGTAGCGGCCTTCGAGATAGAACACACAACGTTGATTTACTCTGGTCTTCTTCGGATGGCTGATCTTGTGGCAATGCAGCCTAATTTAGCTATTCCCCTTTTCCTTGTTGCCCCAGATGGTCGGAGAGAAAAAGTAATTGGCGAGATTAATCGGCCAACTTTCTCATCACTAAATACGCCCTTAGCCGAAATCTGCAGATTTATTTCCTTTGAGCGGCTCAGGGATTTCTTCTCAAAGCACGCCGAGGTAACACGGGCCATGAAACCGCTCGACTTCTTGGATATTGTCTCGGAATCTTGCGAGATTGAAGATTCTTAGTTGTCCCT
>CBDVBL010000346.1:0-2984 GCA_965372205.1 uncultured bacterium | reverse complement strand
AACTTGACGAATAAATTCTGATAAAGAGACGCCGGAGCCTTACAGCATCGGCGTTTTCTTTTGCCGATATCCCCGGGAATTAGGGCCTGTCGAAAAACCTGATCGATTCCATCCAGATCATTTTGTCGGGAGCGCGGGGCTCCCGATCTACACATTACCAATCAGATTCCTGGAGTTTCTTCCAATAGGGATCGATTTCCACATGATCCGCTATATCCCGATAAAATTCCTCTTTACCTGGAACGTACTCAGGCCAATGATAATTGAACATACTGTCAGCCAGATCAGATCTACCCGAGTAAATAAAAGTAAGCATTCTGCGTAGAAGCTCAACCGGGTACCCGTAGTCGTCCTTCCAATCGTGAGGTGCTTTTAACACATTGTTCTCGTCGCTTATATATTCTTTTATGAAATCCCCCGGATCTATTTTATACAACTTGCTCAGAATCTGATCGGATAGCTTAAGGTTGGATAACTTGTATCTTTCGTTGTCCCATTTCCAGACAAGATAGGGAGCAGGGGAACCTGAGCAACCGTAACGCCAGCATTGGTAATGCTTGGAATGGAATATCATTTCCTGGATACCATCACCATCAATATCTTCCGGAAACCAAGGACCCTTATCCAACCCTTCAAAAGATGCTATTAAATGTCCCGTCGAATCCAAAGAATATATATATATGTCTTCAGCTGCATCATTTCCTCCACTTAAACACGCGAAAATTATATCTCTAATTCCATCACCGTTGACATCATCAAAAGTGCAAGGCCATGATCCGAATGAGCAGGGATAAATCCCAATATGCGGCCAGATCTTTGTTCTTATGATTCCTCTATCATTTGCCAAAACATCGTATTGCATGCCATAAAATTCTGCGCTGATTTCAAAAGGAATTTCGTATTCATAAATTCTAAATTCATCGATAATCAATGAGTCTCTCAGGATACGTGTGGTATCCGTCTGCGCAAAAAGCACATTTGCAGAAAATGAAATAAAAATAGGAAACGCGAGAACCGTATCTTTAAGATAACCCATTTTTCGCATTACAATTTAGTCCTCATTCCCTCGTTCCGTTAGGCTTTAGCCATCAACTGGTTTGATAAATCGAACCCTTACGAATTGTTTATTTCACCCTCTCCCCAATCAATTCCACCAGTTCCCCTATCTTATGCCTTGTCTGCTCCATGGAGTCGCGTTCGCGGACGGTGACGGTGTCGTCCTCGAGGGTCTTGCCATCGACGGTGATGCAATACGGTGTGCCGGCCTCGTCCATGCGGCGGTAACGACGTCCCACCGCGCCGCCGCCGTCGTAGAAGACCTTGAAATGCTTCTTCAGATCGTGATAGATCTTCTCGGCCACCTCCGGCATCCCCTCTTTATTAACCAGAGGAAAAACGGCGGCATTTATGGGGGCGATCTTCGGCGAAAGCCTCAGAACCACCCTTTTTTCACCTTTAACCTCCTCCTCGTGATAGGCGTCAACCAGGACAACAAGCGTTGTGCGGTCGGCGCCGGCGGAGGTCTCGATAATATAGGGGATATATTTTTCGTTACGCGTTTGATCGAAATAGCGCAGATCCTTGCCCGAGGACTCCGCATGGCGAGAGAGATCGAAATCGGTGCGATTGTGAACGCCCTCGATCTCCTTCCAGCCGAATGAGAATTCATACTCTATATCGAAGGCGGTTTTGGCATAGTGAGCGAGCTCGTCTTTTGCATGCTCGTGCCAGCGGAGCTTCTCCTTGCGAATGCCGAGCTCGAGATACCATTCCCAGCGTTGATCTTTCCAGTAATCGAACCACTTCGCATCCTCCGACGGATGCACGAAGAACTGCATCTCCATCTGCTCGAACTCGCGGGTGCGGAAGATGAAATTGCCGGGCGTGATCTCGTTTCTGAAGGCTTTACCTATCTGCGCAATACCGAACGGCAGCTTCTGCCGCGACGGCTGCAGGACGTTGTGAAAATTGACATAGATTCCCTGGGCGGTTTCAGGCCGCATGAAGACCACCGCAGCATCCTCCTCCACCGGCCCCATGAAGGTTTTGAACATCAGGTTGAACATGCGCGGCTCGGTCAGTTTCCCTCCGCAGTCGGGGCAGACTTTTTTCATTACCTTTTCTGAGGAAATGAATGCAATACTGTCAGCACGTTGCGGCGAAGTTGGGATATCAAGGGTAGTTTTAATCTCGTCGGCGCGGAAACGATGTTTGCACTGCTTGCAGTCCACCATGGGATCGGTGAAACCTTCGATATGTCCCGACGCCTCCCAGACTTTGGGGTGCATCAGTATGGCGGCATCTATCCCCTCTATATCATCGCGGCGATGAGTCATGGCCTCCCACCATGAACGTTTGATATTATTCTTCAGCTCCACGCCGAGGGGCCCATAGTCCCAGCAGGAGCCAAGCCCGCCGTATATCTCCGATGACTGAAATACGAATCCTCGCCGTTTGCAGAGCGATACCAGCTTATTCATTAGAGGGTCTATCGATTTTTTTTTGGCCACGATTATCTCCCTATTTCGTCTATGCAATTACCTTGTGCGGTCAAGTCTCCGCACTTGACCGTCCTTTATGCGTCGGGTACGGAGACCCGACGCCACCCGGTTGTCATGCCGGCCCGATCCGGCATCCATCTTTTGTCGGGTTTCTCACTGCGTTCGGAACCCGACCTACGACTCTGTTGTAGGGGTTCAATATATTGAACCCCTACGGGATTTATTTATTCAATTTCCGTAGGGGCGTTTGGAAAAACGCCCTCACTCCGGCGGGCGAGGTGACCTCGCCCCTACGAATATTATTCAAATTATTCTGCATCATCAGCATTACCTGCCAAAATCAGTCGCCAAGGCTTTCGAGGAATTTAAACGATTTCAGGTTGCGTGGCAAGCCAAGATGATAAGTTGCGAAAGCCATGATCACCTCCGCTGCCGCCTTACCAATCTTCTTATCATGAGACATTCGAGATATTTTCGAAAGCG
>CBDVBL010000345.1:0-2991 GCA_965372205.1 uncultured bacterium | reverse complement strand
AGAATCCATGGTATTGAGAATAATCGCTGCCATCGCAGTTATAATGTTGGCGTCGTCCGCCTGCACCATAAAACCGCCGGAGGTTATTATAACGTCGGAAAAAACAGCCCTGGAAAACCAGCTACTGGGATCTACAGAGAAGATTACAGATGATCCGGTCTCCACGGCTGCGGTCTGGTCGGCCGCTATAGGGTACAATCAAGGTTTGTTTGATCTGCCGGATACATCCGTGACCTCGGACGAGGCGGCCAGAAGACGCTTGATGCTGGCGCAGATCAGGCGTCAAACCATGCAGGAGTATATTGCCCGGCTAAAGAGGAGCGGCTTTATAGGAGAACAGCATGACGGTTTTCTGAATGTTATGTCCGATACGGTAGCTCAATACGATGCGCTGGCAAGGGTGGTTGAGGCGGAGAATAAAGATAGATCCGTTATCATGGAATTCTATGGCAGATCTCAGGGGACGACGACGGACGAAGAGCTATCCGCAATCAGAGAGAATTTTGCCGAGATGATGGCCCGTATTTCGCCAACGGGAACATGGGTGGAGGATATGCAGGGCGGCTGGTCGAGAAAGTAAATGAGTTTTGTCCTGAAGAAATCATATGCTCTGGCATTGCTCCTTCTTTGCGGAGCGCCATGCATTGCAGGAAGCATCAATCCGCCACAGCTAATCAGCAGTTCCTTCGGTTCTGAATTCGATCCGGCGATATCTCCGAATGGCAGGTATCTGGCCTATACATCCGACGCCAGCGGCAATGAGGACATCTGGTTATTGGACTTACGAGATCACTCCAGGCGAAAAGTTACTCATAATACATCGTCAGATTATTCTCCCTGCTTTTCAGGTAACGATAAACTGGTGTTTGTATCAACACGGGCCAGCAGCGGTGGCGAGATATACTTGACCGATTTGAAGGGTAAGAATACCCGCAGGATCATTGGAGGCGATGGCTACTTCGATAGTCCCGCCGTCTCACCCGATGGGAATACCATTGCTTATATCCACAAGAGAGACGATGAAGATATCAGGATCTATTTTTATAATTTGAAATCAGAAGAGACGACACGGGGGCCGATTGGTGTGGATCCAGCCTTTGTACCGTCAGGGGAGAGCATGATCTTTGTGGGCGCTGACGACATCTCTGATAGTCCCGGCCGCCTGATGTTATATTTTCTGCGAGAAGATTCCGTTCGAATCATAGATACAGGTCCGGGTATCGTTTCTAATCCCGCGTTCTATCCCAATGGGAAAAAGATAGTTTTTGCCGGATATACAATGGATTCTGATAAGAATAGTTCTGTTACAAGAAACGATAGCCCGGAACTTATGATATACGATCCGGAGTGTGGCAGCGGAGCAACCCGGCTGTATCCGGGCTTTCCTTTCGGTGAGCCTGCGATTTCCTCTAAAGGGAAAATCTTCGCCGTTTCGGGTGATGCAGATATTTATTCTCTTTCTACTGACGGTCCGAGTCCACGATTACAGAGCGCGGCCGAGCAGAGCGCGTTATGCGATTCGTTACTCTCGTATTTGATTACTCAAGACGATTCATTGATAGCAGCGGGCGGTTGCTTCTCGGCATATAATTATTATCCTGATACATGTAAGAATTATCTCCTGGTAGCGGCCGATATCTACGGGGCATTGGGCATGACCGATCTTGCTCTTGATATTCTCAGACCGGCCATCGAGGGCGGTAGCAGGAAGTTCAGCGCCCTGGCAACATTAAGGTCCGGTAAAATAAAGTTCTCGGTATTTAAGGCGGAATCGCAGCGAAAAGCCTGGTATGACGCGTATCAATTAGCGAGAAATGTCATCGAGAGTGAGGGGTTGGAATCAGTGATCGTGAAAGATGCATATCTCTTCGGGATCGAAAAATCCCATATAAGCGGCCGCCTCCAGGAGGGCAATTCGCTTATCGTGGAAGCGTTACTGCGTTTTACTGGTGACGAGGAAACCATAGCAACACTCGAGATGTGGCGTTTGCGCAATATCACGGGAGCCTATGTGGGAGACCCCATGGATCTGGTGCCCCTTTATATCGATTATCTGGATAGGTTCTCGGAACGTCCGGCTTTATTGGATTCGGCCATAAGCGATCTGATAAAATTAACGAGAACACTCGATGATGATATCGCAATCGGTAAATTGGAGAATATTCAAGCCAGTTATCCGAAGCATAGAAAGCTGGCGGTGGCGGCGTTGTATGAGCAGGGAGAGCGATTTATTAGATCGGGGCGCAGGGGGTTGGCAGAATGGAAATACCGGGCGATCATAGATAATTTTCGAGAATTTCCTTCCTCAAGATTTCTGGCGTTTAAGCGGCGGGGAAGTGTGCGCCTGGCAGAGGCTGATTTTGAAGTCGCGGACGCCTATTTCGATTCGGCACTTCAATATCTGGGTCATATCGAATCCTATACATCCAGGTTGGAATTCCGTCGTAAGTTTGGCTCTCTGAAGACCATACATGGTTATGATGTTATCGACCAGGATCCTCGAAGGGCTGAAATGTATTTTCGGCAGGCTATCGATGCCGACCCCGAAAATTACGAGGCAATATGGGGACTGGCGAAAGCGCTTGCTATGGCCGATGGATGGAATCGCTGGGACGACGTCGGGAGGATAATTGCAGATGAAAATAAGAAAACCTATTTTTCTGCCCTGAGATATATCACGGAATATGAGATTGAGAGAAAACCTGCGTCGCTCAAGAAAGCGCGCCGTTTGCTTCTGAAGGCTATAGACCAGGATTACAGATTTCCTCCGCCGTATCTCTCTCTGGGCTACGTTGATTGCCTTCTGGAAAATGAATCGAAAAAAACACCTGGATTATATGAAGAAGCAGTCGACGTATCTTTGCGAGGCGTATCATTATCGAGAGAAAATCCTCTGCTAAGGGCCGCTTTGTTGCTGAACGCGGCGGAAGCCTACTACGGGCTGGGACAGTACAGGATGGCCTACGAAAACTATACAAAATCGATAGAGAG
>CBDVBL010000344.1:0-2999 GCA_965372205.1 uncultured bacterium | reverse complement strand
GTTATATTTGAAAAAAGCACCTCCCCGGGCGCTTTGTAGGTCAAACCTACGATTAACCGGTTGATTCTGTCAATTTATAATGGACTACAGGCTTTTGTTCAAGGCATCGAGTACGCCGTTGACGAAACGACCGGACTCGGCCGTGCCGTATATCTTTGCCAACTCAATAGCCTCGTCAATAGAGACTTTCTCAGGGATATCCGGGAAATAAAACAGCTCCGCCAGACCGAGCCGCAGGACATTTTTATCGATAGTAGCCAGACGATCAAGATCCCAGTTTTTTATATGGGCTGCTATTTTGGCGTCGAGTTGCTTGATATTTTCCACGGTCTTATTAAAGAGATCTCGTGCAAACGCGGCGGTTTCTTTGTCCAGTTGATGCATCTCTCTACAATAATCGAAAATCCCTTCAACGCAGGAATTATCCCTGATCTCATAGCAATAAAGGGCTTCTAAAACCGTCTCTCTTGCTTTTCTTCTTTTGCCCATTAGAGCTTACTGTACAGACTTGTCATCTCGATCGCAGATAGGGCAGCCTGAAATCCTTTATTCCCCTGCTTGGTGCCAGCCCTTTCGATAGCCTGTTCAAGAGTATCGGCGGTGATAACACCGAAAATGACCGGAAGCTTATTTTCAAGGCCGATTTTCCCGATTCCCTTGGCTACTTCCGATGCTATATAATCGAAATGGGGGGTCTGACCTCTGATCAAAGCTCCCAGGCAGATAATAGCATCATATTGGCCATTCTGTACCAACCGTGCGGCAACCTGGGGTAATTCGAATGATCCAGGCACCCAGATTACGGCAATATCATTTTCGGATGCTCCATGCCTTACCAGGCAATCGATGGCGCCATCCTTGAGTTTCGACGTTAGAAAATCGTTAAATCGCGAAACAAGGATAGCAAATTTCTTCCCTGTTGCGCTCAGCTCTCCGTGAATCTCTTTAGCCATATCACGCTCCTTATTTGCATTCTTTCAGATCTTCTACACTGGTATTATCTATCAAGTGTCCAAGCTTATCACGCTTGGTTTCAAGATAGCCGGCATTATGCTTGTTCGGCACCATTTGCAACGGTATACGTCCCGTAACCTTTAGATCGAAGGCCTGCAAACCGATCACCTTCCTGGGATTATTGGTGAGAAGGCGAATCGTGGTCAGGCCGAGGTCGGAGAGAATCTGCGCCCCGACGCCATAGTCCCTCAGGTCGGGGGGAAATCCGAGTTCGACGTTGGCCTCAACGGTGTCCCGTCCCTCATCCTGCAGTTTATATGCCATGATTTTCTTGGCTAATCCTATGCCTCTGCCCTCCTGGCGCATATACAACACCACGCCGAGTCCCTCATTCTCAATCATCTTCATGGCAGTAGTAAGCTGCTCGCCGCAATCGCAGCGACATGATCCGAAAACATCACCCGTGAGACAGGACGAGTGCACCCTGACCAAGACATCCCGCTTCCCCCGGACATCGCCTTTCTCAAGAGCCAGATGGTGATGGTCATCAATAGAGCTATTGTAAAGATGCAATTTGAATTTGCCGTGCTCGGTCGGCAGATCGACTGTAGTGATCATTTTAACCAGTTTCTCGTTACGGCGACGATATTTTATGAGATCCTCGACGCTTATGATTTTCAGATCCATATCCCCGGCCATTTGCAGGAGTTGAGGCAGGCGGGCCATCTTGCCGTCATCGTCGAGTATCTCGCAGAGAACACCATACGGTTTCAGTCCCGCCAGACGACAGAGATCAACCGTGGCCTCCGTGTGTCCTGCGCGTGATAGGACTCCTCCCGGCATGGCCTCAATTGGAAATATGTGACCGGGTCGTCCCAGATCTTCGGGATGCGCCCTGTCATCAGCCAGGGTCTCGATTGTCACTGCTCTATCGTGAGCGGAGATACCGGTGGTTGTATTTTTCACGGCATCAACAGTAACCGTGAATTTCGTCCCGTGCAAAGCCGTGTTGAATTGAACCATGGGGGTCAACTTGAGCTCATCCATCCGCTTCCTCGGCATAGGCACGCAAATTAAACCGCGGGCATACTTTGTCAGGAAATTCACTCTTTCGGGGGTGATGAATTCCGCTGCCAAGACAAGATCGCCCTCATTTTCGCGGTTTTCGTCGTCCACCACGATCACAACTCGTCCCTGCTTTATCCAGCTGATGGCTTCATCAATCGTCGATAATTCAGACATATGTCCTCATGGCAGTTGAAAATCTCAACCGAAACCATGCTCCTTTAAAAAGTTTTCCGTTATTTTTCGATCTTTTAGCTTAGCCATTTTCTCGAGATATTTGGCAATCATATCAAACTCCAGATTCACGCCCTCGCCCGATTTTCTGTATTTGAAATTCGTGTTTTCAATTGTATGGGGGATTAAGGCCACGGTGAAACGATTGCCGGATAGTTCCACTATTGTCAGGCTTATCCCGTCTACCGCAATCGACCCTTTCTCGATCAAGAATTTTCCGTATTCACCGGGATAATCGATGGCGAAGATCTTACTGCCGTCGGCGGGGGCGATACGGGAGATAGTTCCCGTACAATCGATATGCCCCTGCACTAAATGGCCGTGCAGCAAATCATCCACCTTCAACGGCGCTTCTAAGTTTACCCGTGAACCGCCGCCTAACTGGCCGAAATTGGTGCGCGACAGAGTCTCCTCAATCACCTCAACCGTGAACCGCTCCCGGGAAAGCTCCGTGACGGTCAGGCAGACGCCGTTGATTGCGATTGAAGATCCGATATCGAGTTTGCTGATCAGTTTATTCGAACTAATGGCAATGGCCGAGTTGCCGCTTCTCTTGACAATCGATCTTACCTGTCCGATTTCCTGTATGATGCCGGTGAACATTCTATCTCCAGATCGGTCGACCGCTGATAAACAGATCGGGCCCCGATTTAATCCACTCCATTCCCTCTAACGCAATCGAATCCTTAATGGTCTTCACGCCCCGGTTCCTGAAGGCCGGGATGCCATCGACTATCATGATGGGG
>CBDVBL010000343.1:0-3000 GCA_965372205.1 uncultured bacterium | reverse complement strand
AGTATAAACGAGGCTGAGGAATTATGTCAAGTATATTTTGAATAAAGATTTCTCTCGCACTAAGGAAGATTTCTTAACTATATTATGGACATAGTTTTATGGGAACATAATTCACAACACCAGAACAACCCGTATTTAGCCAGTCGTGGTTAGAGCGTGATCTGACGGCCTCTGTAGCGGTCAGGTCACGTCCTTGCGGACTACGACCTGACCAAACATAAAAAAGCCGGTTGTTGGGGGATAAACCCACAACCTACACGCCTTCTATATCTACCATTGTCACCTTACTACTTGAACCATCTGGAACCGTATTATATATTTCATCGTTAAGAATTTCGGATTCACTTGATTGCAGAGAGTTCTGGAGCAGTAATGGAAGAGAAATCCGAAGAAAAAGGATTGGTGATAGTCTACACCGGCGACGGCAAGGGTAAAACTACCGCCGCGCTGGGCCTCTGCATCAGGGCTGTGGGGTATGACGAAAGGATCTGCATAATCCAGTTTATCAAGGGCAGCTGGAAATACGGCGAGCTGGATGGTATCAAGAAGCTGGCGCCCAACGTGGAATTGCATCAGAAAGGGCTCGGTTTCGTCGGCATAATCGACGATAAGCTTGATAAAACCGAGCATATAAAAGCTGCCGGCGAGGCGCTGGCGTTCGCGGGGGAGAAGATTCAATCGGGCAAATACGACATAGTCATACTCGATGAAATAAACGTGGCTATTAACCTCGGCCTGATAAAAGTCGAGGATGTAATAGGCTTGATCAAAAAAAAGCCGGAGCTTATGGACCTGGTTTTAACAGGTCGGAATGCCAAACAGGAAATCATCGATAGAGCCGATCTGGTAACGGAGATGCGCGAGATAAAGCATCCTTTTAAAAAAGGGATAAAGGCTCAAAGGGGAATAGATTTTTAGGAGATTGTAAGAATGCAGGATTGGGATATAGTGATAGTGGGTGGCGGCCCCGGCGGCCTCTGTGCCGGATTATACGCCGCCAGGGCCAACAGGAAAACCGTGAGCCTGGAAAAGCTCTTGCCCGGTGGCGAAATCATCAACACCGAATGGGTGGAGGATTATCCGGGTTTTGAAATGATAGGCGGCGCCGAGCTGGCTCAGAAGTTCGAGCAGCACGCCCGGAAATTCGGCCTGGAGATTATCACCGACAACGTGACGGAGATTTACTCCGACGGCCGTTATAAGATCGTGAAGGCGGATGACGACGAATATCGCGCCAAGGCTGTAATCGTGGCTACCGGCGGCAATCCACGCCACCTTGGAGTCCCCGGGGAGGAAGAACTGGCCGGCAAGGGGGTCTCATACTGTGCTTTATGCGATGGCGCTTTTTTCAAAGACAACATAATCGCGGTTGCCGGGGGCGGCGACGCTGCCGTAGAGGAGGCCGGATTCCTCACTAAGTTCGGGAAAAAGGTTTATATCATACATCGGCGTGACCAGTTCAGGGCACAGAAGATCATTCAGGATAGAGCCTTCAAAAATGAAAAGATTGAGTTCGTATGGGATACCGTGGTCGAAAAGATTAACGGCAGCGACAAAGTCGAATCGGTCACGATTAAGAACGTAAAAACCGGAGAAATAAAGGATCTCGCAGTCGGCGCGGTTTTCCCGTTCGTCGGTTTTGTGCCCAATTCGAATATCTTTCGCGATGAAATCAAAAAAGATGATGCCGGTTATATAATCACCGACGAATTTATGGAAACATCCATAAAAGGGATCTGGGCTATAGGCGATGTTCGCAAACAGCTCTGCAAGCAGATAACTAACGCCGTCGGCGATGGCACCACTGCTGCGGTCGCCGCTGATAAATATATCGAGGCATGGGATGACTGACGGGTGCGTGAAGGATCTCTCATGCAGATAGCGGATAAGAAGACGATTTCCAAACCACCCTGGCTTAAGATAAGGCCTCGGTTTGGAAAGACGTATCGCGAGGTTAGAAACCTCATGGGCGAGATGGACCTGCATACCGTCTGCCAGGAAGCCGCCTGCCCCAATATTGGAGAATGCTTTTCTGCCAGGACGGCTACCTTCATAATATTGGGCGATATCTGCACGCGCGGCTGTCGTTTCTGCAATGTTAAGAAGGGCAAACCTGTCGATTACGACCTGAGCGAACCGATGAGAGTGGCCCATGCCTGTGAAAAACTGAATATGAGATTCGCGGTTATAACATCGGTTACGCGCGATGATCTGTCTGATGGTGGCGCCGCTGTCTTCGCTGAAACTACCCGTTTGATAAGATCTGAAATTTCCTCCTGCGGAGTGGAGCTTTTGATACCCGATCTCCTGGGAAACACCGATGCTCTGGAGACCATACTCGATTCCGGGCCCGACGTGCTGGCTCATAACCTGGAAACTGTCCCGCGTCTCTATCGCAGAGTACGTCCCAAGGCGGATTATCAAAGATCCTTAAACGTCCTGAAGGCTTCGTCGCAATACGGTAATGGAATTGTTGTGAAATCCGGCCTGATGGTGGGATTCGGCGAAACGGAGGCGGAGATTCTGGAGGTTGCAGCCGAAGCCGCAGAACACGGATGCCAGATTATGACAATCGGGCAATATCTCCGGCCCTCCGATTGGCATTTGCCCGTTACTGAATATTATTCTCCTGACAGGTTCCAGAGTCTTAAAGAGCGGGGAAAGAAGCTTGGCTTGAAATATATAGAGGCCGGCCCGCTGGTAAGAAGCTCTTATATGGCCCACCGCCAGATAGCATCTTTTCGCCATCAGCGATAAGTTGAAATCATAGAGTTGAGAAGCTTCATAATCGTGGAGTCGTTAGTTAGATAATATTTGCAAAATACTGCGGCTGCTGCAACATCAGTGCACTTACTTGATAAATAACGGAACGTTTGTTGGTCGGCTGTTTAAATACGCATCTGCTGAACGGTTTCGCACTGTAGATTTCATAAGCGGTTTATCAAGAATCTCTCCTCCATCCGATATCTAAAAGAAGGAAAGGCGGAGATATATCTTGAT
>CBDVBL010000342.1:0-3005 GCA_965372205.1 uncultured bacterium | reverse complement strand
CGGTCCAGGTAATACCGTCTGGCGATGTGGCTATTGTTTCACCCACCGCCACGATCCGCGAGCCATAGATGGCCACCGCCCCGTTCTTGATAATATTCAGCTCCCGCATCAGCTTGCCGCCCTTCGGCCCGATCTTCTTCGGATCGTGCATGGTGACCAGCTGCGAGGCGTTCTTGATTATTAAAGAGGCTGTTAGTGTTTGCATAAGTTCCTACATTACATCATTACTATCAGCGTAAATGATGACTTTTAGCGACATATTCTCGTCAAAACAGTGCTTTTCCGACCAGTTTCCATTTGTATCATATTTTATAAGAGTTACCGCGCATCCGGATTCGGTGCGATTTATCAAATTTCCATCAGTACCATAATATTTTTCCTCAATCAATTTGCCATCATCGTTGTATTTCTGTACTTTTACGGCAAATCCCCCCCACGGAACTAGCATTGGCTTTTCATCAACTCCAAACGAACTGTCGAGTATATGGTTCCCCCTTTCGTCATATTTCGACCGCAAAATAGCGACTCCCTCCTTCAAATGAAGCATAAGATTGCCATCCGGGCCATAATGCCTGATTTCAGTAATATTACCTTTATCATCAACATCTGACTCTAACATGGCATATCCATATATTTCAGAGACAATTAACTGACCTCCAGTTCCAATACAACTCCTATGTATAGCAATTCTGTTTTCATCATATCTTACTTTAGTTACGGCAGTTCCTACTTCTCTATTTATGGTCAACTCGCCGTCCGTTCCAAAATAGCTCCAACTGGAAATATTCCCCGCACTATCATAACCTATCTTTCTTATAGCATAGTCCTTTGTTTCTGGCTTCATTAATTCTTCGTCTGGTCCATAGGTTGATTTTTCCAGTTCCCTTCCCATATCGTCGTAAAGTACTTTCACAATTGCGACACCGGCTTCCAAATCGTTCTTTAATTCGCCATCAACACCAAAACACCTAACCTCAGCTATGCTATCATTCATGTCGTGCTTATAGGTATTTATCGCGCACCCTGTTACAGCATCCTCAATCAACATACTATCGGCGGAATAGTATTTCGTCTCAAATATATTTCCCCGGTTGTCTTTTTTTGATACGTAGTACGCATAACCCCTATTTAGATTTACCAAGATCCCAATGGAATCATGAAAGCTTCGCGTGATGGTATTTTCATCATCATCGTATTTATCAATATAGTGTGAGAATACTTCATTTTCAAAACCTTCCAAAGGATTATCAGCCACATATACCTTTCTTGTAGATGGCTCACACGCCGCCAGAATTCCCATGAAAATGATTATTATGATTTTAAACAACTTCATATCAAAACTCATCGCCGCATGGTCAGGAGCTGTTTCCTGACGGTTCCTAACCTTGCAATCACTCTCCGCCCCCCAGCGCCAGCCTGAAAGGCTTCAACTCTCCGCTGAATACACCCTCCTTCACCGCCGGGTCATGGTCCATGATCTTTCTGGCTTCCCCCTCGCTATCGGCCTGAATTATAGCGATACCGAAACGAGCGTCCTCGGTTCGACCAGCCAGAATAAGCCGGCCATTCGCCTCCTGTGATTTCAGATACTCGAAATGCCGCTCGATCACCGCCGATTCCTCGGCCGTGGCATCCTCCGCGAAGCTCGCCCGCGGCGGTTTGTAGGTTATCAGGTAGTGGTTCACTTCTTCCTCATCGGTATCTTCACGCCTTTAGTATCGGCGACTTTGATCGCTTCGTCATAGCCGGCATCCACGTGGCGGGCGATACCGATACCGGGATCGTTGGTCAACACCCGTTTGATACGGCTATCCATCCCCTCGGTGCCGTCGCAGACCAGCACCTGCCCGGCATGGATCGCCAGCCCCATCCCGACCCCGCCGCCATGATGAATCGAGACCCACGACGCTCCCGAGGCCGTATTCAGCATGGCATTCAGTAGCGGCCAGTCGGCTATAGCATCGGAGCCGTCCTTCATGGCTTCCGTCTCACGGTTGGGCGAGGCCACCGAGCCGCAATCGAGATGATCGCGACCGATCACAATAGGCGCCGAGATCTTACCGTCACGAACCAGCTTGTTAAATTCCAGCCCCAGTTTATCCCTCTCTCCGTATCCCAACCAGCAGATCCGCGCGGGCAATCCCTGAAATTTGATCTTCTCCGATGCCAGCTTTATCCAGCGCACGAGATGCTCATTCTCCGGGAATAGCCGCAGCACGGCATCATCGGTCACCGCTATATCCTCCGGATCGCCCGATAGAGCAACCCACCTGAACGGCCCTCTACCCTCGCAGAACAGCGGCCGGATATACGCCGGCACGAATCCCGGATAATCGAACGCGTTTTTCACGCCGGCTTTCTCAGCCTGGCCGCGAAGGTTGTTGCCGTAGTCGAAACAAATCGAGCCTTTCTTCTGAAGATCCAGAATAGCCTGCGTATGAACCGCCATGGAATCGAAGGCCATCTTTATATATTTATCGGGATCGGATTTCCTGAGAGCCAGCGCTTCTTTATAAGGGATTCTATGCGGCACATACCCGTTCAATTCATCATGTGCCGATGTTTGATCGGTGACTATATCCGGCACCACATCTCTTTTCACCAGTTCCGGGACGATATCGGCGCAGTTGCCGACCAATCCCACCGACAGCGGCGATCTGGATTTCACAGCATCGTCGATCCAGCTCAGAGCTTCATCGAGGGAACCGGTCTTCTTATCGCAATATGCTTTCTCTATCCTGCGATCTATGCGAGCTTCGTCGACCTCCACAACCAGAATAGCCCCCCCGTTCATAGTAGCCGCCAGTGGCTGGGCGCCGCCCATCCCCCCCATACCACCGGTTAAAATGAACCTGCCGGATAAATCGCTTTTGAAATGCTTCTGCCCGGCGACAGCGAAAGTCTCGTATGTTCCCTGCAATATCCCCTGGGTCCCGATATAAATCCATGAACCAGCGGTCATCTGCCCGAACATTATAAGCCCCAGCTTATCGAGTTCCCTGAAG
>CBDVBL010000341.1:0-3032 GCA_965372205.1 uncultured bacterium | reverse complement strand
CCGATAAGGTCCGCTATTTTGCCGGCCTTCCTGATTCTGGTAAGGAATCTCTTTGCGTAAGACCCCATAATATTGCCGAGTTCGGAATCAAGTTCAAGCCATCTGAGACCGTCTGTAAAGCCGGCTTCGCCGCACGCTATTACGTTTTCCCTGACACCTTTTGAATATTTGTAAGTTTCGCAGATCAAAACCTTCGGTGGCTTATCTTTCGCGAATTGCACCAGCGCGGCATCAAGCCCATCGCCGCTGGTTCCCGAGTTAAGCCCGATTATATCTACCGGAACTCCAGGGACATTAAGATTCTTATGATCGAATCTTATTTTTAAGCTCTTCGATGACTCTATCATTTTCCATCGCCACCTGGCGAAAAGACTCGTCTTTTTCAAAAAGCAGGGAAACTCCCTTATTGGCCTTACGTTGTAGATTAATATCGCTGGAAATAATAACAAGATTATGACCGGCAAGAATTGATCTTATCGACGCCTGATCGAGGAGATCTTGCTCGCCGGCTCCTTTCATATAAAGATCATCGGAGATAACCGGTCCCTTATGTCCTATATGATTCCGCAAACAGTCAATTACCGGTTTAGAATATGTCGCGCAATTCTCACTATCGAGCGAGGGGACTAAAAGATGTGTTGACATCACCATGCTTACTCCATTACTGACGGCGGCCCTGAATGGATTCCAGTGATAATCTTCGAAATTTCGCCGAGGCTCTCTGGAAATCGACATCTTTTCATGGGGATCAAACTCTCCCGCACCCAGACCGGGGAAATGTTTGGCACAGGTTAATACCCCCTTCTTCCTATGTTCTTCTATCAGGATCCGGGCAAACGATGCAACTCTCTCCGAATCGCCACCGAAAGACCTGCCGTTTAATACGGGAAAATCACTCGCTGGCGGCATAAGGTCTATTTCCGGTGCGAGATTTATGCTAATTCCAACTTCCGCCAGCATGGAGGCCGTACCTCGGCACCAGATTTTATAATCATCCGAGGAGCTGTCCTTCAGATATTCCGATGGCAGCTTCGACTCCGGAAATCCATTTCTAAATCTCTGAACCCGTCCCGGCTCCTGATCGACAGCAAACAAAACATCATCGCCCACGATTGATTTCAGATACGACACCAGTGCTTTCAATTGCTCCGGGTCTTTGTAGTTTTGATGCATAAGTAGAAATCCCGACGGAGGGTAGCTTTCAAGCAGACGGAGAAATTCATCTTCCGGCCTGATGCCGCTGAAACCAAGGATGAAGAATTTTCCGGGATTGAAATTGCTGTTCATTTATTGACTTCGGCGGTTCGTCTCTTGGTTTTTTCCGCCCTGCAAACCCGATTTCTTCCGTCAGCTTTCGCCTGATAAAGCGCTCTATCCACTTTCTCAAGAAGCTGATCCAGATTGTGAATGCCTTCGGGATACGTGGCGACCCCGAGGGAGACTGTTATCCTGATTTCGCGCTGGCCGTTACTGTTCGGGAAATGATCTTTTTCCACCGTTTCTCTGATTCGCTCCGCTATTATAGCAGCATCCTCTTCATCGGTCTGGGGCAGAATCACCACGAACTCCTCACCACCATAACGCGCGACCACATCGATATCGCGCACGCACTGTTCCATGATACTGGAAACCTCACGGAGAATAACATTCCCCGTCTGATGCCCATGTCGGTCATTGACTTCTTTGAAATGATCCAGATCCAGCATCAGAATCGAGAGTCTTTGACGGTAACGGTCTGCCCTCCGTAACTCATCGGTGAGTTTGGCACGGAAGTACCTGTAATTGTAAAGCTCTGTCAAGGCATCTATAATTGTAAGCTCTTCGGTCTTTTTGTGCAATAGAGAATTATCAATAGCGACAGCTGCTGAGCTGGCAAAAATCATCAGCAGGCGTCTATCTCTGCCAGAGGGTAATTTCCCTGTTTCGGTTTTTATCTGCATTATACCGAGCACTTTCCCCCGGGAGAGTAACGGGATATCAACCTCATCGGAGCCGCTGTCGCGATTCTTGCGGTTCAGTTGGGTCATCATGGAGCCCTGATCCTGCATCTCCATAAGGCCGCTTATATCTCTTCCGTAAGGAACGGGAGCTTCAAAAATATGACGGTTTCCTTTATCCAGGGCGGCGTAAAGATACAGACAATCACCTGTTATATTGGAGAGGAGAATTCTGCACCCCTGGAATCTGAAAATTTTCTGCGATACTCTCAAAACCTCTTCGAGCAACTGATCCATTTTCAGAATTCCCGATAGTGCCCTCGTCGTTTCGTAGATGTTAGAGAGCTGGAGCTGTGACGATTCCAACTCCCAGGTTCTCTCGTTGAGCGTGTCCAATGTATTGAGCAATTTCTTTTCAGAGGAACGCATGAAGTGAGCTACGGCATTCGTAACCAGACCTGCAGACCAGATCGCGGCGAGCCGAAATAGACCCGTCTGCCAGTCGTCTATCCAGAATTCTGTATTGTAAACGGCGAGAAAATAACAGAAGCTGTACCACAGAGCTCCTACCAACGATCGCCAGCCGCTGCAGAAAATCGATGCCAGGGCGACTACAGGAAAGAAGGCTAAGTAAAATTCTGAGTCCAGCCCTCCCGTATGCCGAATCAAAATCGCGATAATGGCGGCGTCAAAAAACTGGTTCACAAAATATAATCTGTCAGCGCTGAAATATCTTTTTGAATGCAGCCAATTAAAAACAAGGATCAGAATAGCATAATTCAATAAAGCAAAGAGAATTAGATCCCTTTGACCGATTGCCAGGTCACCTGCATAACACCACAAAAAGCCGGCAGCAAGCAAGAAAGCATGCAGGTAAGGATAGATTTTTTTCACTTTCGTTGCAAAAAGCATATACCACTTCCCTCTGATAATATATCGACATTCAGTCTGAGAAATGAAACCTATGCGGTCTTGTCAACAAATAATAGTTTCAGAATGGGGGGAGTCACCAGAGTTGTTATCATAACCATAATAATAACAGCCGAATAGGCGTCCGGGCTGACCACTTTGACGCCGTCGATTGACAATTTAGCG
>CBDVBL010000340.1:0-3052 GCA_965372205.1 uncultured bacterium | reverse complement strand
CGGGGATTGCTTTCTCCCGGCTAACTTCGGGAATCGCAATAACAAATTCCTACCGTCTTACTTAATAAGCATTGATATCTACAAGCTCTACCTTGCCGATACGCCGCCGCAGGAATCGCTCGCCGATCTTTTTAAATTTCTCTGGAGAATCCGATACGTAGAACTTTTTCTTTCCGGCTCGTCGACCTTCATTCAGCAAACCGAGTTTTGAAAGAGACGTCTTTAGCGCACTTGTCGTTTCTTCCGCCGAATCAATCAGCTCTACACCTGTGCCCATTACTTGCTTGATAGTCCTCTTAAGAAGCGGGTAATGAGTGCACCCTAAAACCAGCGTATCGATTTTTCTTCGTTTCATTTCTCTTAGATAATCAGCGGCAATCATGCGAGCTGCGGGTTTGTTAACATAACCCTCCTCGGCCAGCGCCACAAATAACGGGCAGGCCCTGGCATAAATCCTGAAGGTACTGTTTAGTGATCTCAGCGCCCGTTGATAAGACGATGATTCAATCGTGCCCTGGGTGCCGATAACTCCGATTCTCCTGGTTGTTGTTTTTCTGGCGGCGGCGGCCGCGCCGGGCTGGATCACGCCGATGATCGGGACGCTGCTTATCTTTTTGATGTAGCCGAGCGCCATGGCGCTGGCGGTATTACAGGCCACAACAATGAACTTTACGTTTTGCTTCAGAAGGAAATTTACGTTTTGACGGGAAAACCTCTTTATTATCCGGGGGGAGCGCGGACCGTACGGATATCTTCCCGTATCGCCGAAATAGACGACATTTTCGTTCGGCAGCCGTCGGAAAATCTCGGCGGCCACGGTCAGGCCTCCGATTCCGGAATCGAAAATGCCGATGGCCTTATTTTGAGGCGCTGTTATCGGATTCATATTTTTCCCTGAAGGCTACAATAGATTCGTATATTGCCCGCGCAACTTTAGACTGAAAATCCTCATCCGTCAGAAGCTGTTCGTCCATTTCATTTGATATAAAGGCTGTTTCGACTAACACAGCTGGCATATAGGCCTTATCCAGAACGAAGAATCCCGCCTGGTCAACACCCCGGCTCTTTATGCCCGTGGCCTTTTTTACTCTTTGCTGGATAATATCGGCGAGATCCGCCGATTCGCGCTGGAATTCGGTCTGTATCATATCTCTCAATGTGAAATCCAGATCTGTAAGATACTGTTTCCGGGATTCGACATCCTCAAACCTTATCGATGCGTTTTCGAGGGTGGCGGTGGCTCTGGCCTCATCGGTCTTAGCGTCCGCCAGAAAATATGATATAATGCCCCGGGCTTTTTCGTTTTCGGAGGCGTTAGCGTGTATGGAAATAAACATATCGCCGCCGACCGAATTCGCCAGCGCCGTCCTCTCGGAAAGCTGCACCAGAACATCGTCCTGCCTGGTCAAAATCGGATTGAAGCGGTCATCATCCTTCAGATGCTTGTATAGCAATCTGGAAATCTCCAATGTAATATCTTTCTCCTGAGCATTAGCCGGGCCGATAGCGCCTATATCCTCGCCGCCGTGCCCGGGATCTATTACTATCACATCAATTGGATTGTTGGAAAAATCAGCGATGGTATCCTTTTGTGCGATCATGGAGTGATCCATAAAACCTTCACCACGGACGAGTATCTGGATTCTATAAGGATTCGTTTTTAGTTTGGTTGTGAATGTGAAATCGCGGGGACGAAGACGAACCGAGACCTGTGCCGATCTGCCGAATTGGTAGGTTTTGACCGCATAAACCGGAGGGACCGGAATTCGCCTCGTAAATGCCAGGCTGTCGACTTTACCTTCCGAAACCGTGACAATCAGCCAGCTATCGTCGGTTTTCACGGCATCGAATCGGAGCTTTTCCTTAAGCTCTATCTCGATCAGAAGGCCGTTTATTTTTTGAATGGCGTTAATCCCGGTAACATTATAGACCGGCGGTGAGACGGTAAGCGTCTCACCATCCCAGCTAAAATCATCGGGGGAGACCCGATTAAGAATGTCGGACAGATATCTCACTGGAAGAATGAAGGCGCCGTCCCTGAATTGCACCGGCCTATAGATATTGTAGATATTTTCACCGCATCTTATGAAGCTCGAAAACAGGCTGTATTCGATATCGAAATCGGCGAAATCGATGCCGCCCGTCTTATCGAAAAAATCGATTGTTTCCTCGCCTTCGAGAAATTTTGCCAGGGAGGAGGATTTGACATAATACTCACCGTCGATCCGGAAAGACTCAAGCTTGGTTTCCTGCCCCTCCGGAAGGCGCAGGCCGGTAATGGTTGCTCCGTAGGCCGACCCGATCAGAAGCATGCTCAATAGTATGGATCGCATCAACAGCTTATACAAATAAAGGCATCTGAAGTTCATCGGCGCCGCTTGATTTCCCGTTCCATTTCCCTGCGCGTCTCTCTTTCGATTATAACCGCCCTCTTATCGCGGCTACTCTTGCCCCGGCAGGCTGCCAATTCAACCTTGGCATATTTACCTCTGAAATATACCCTGAGAGGCACCAGAGTCATTCCCTTGGTCTCGGTCAGGGAGATGAATTTCCGTATCTCCTTATAGTGCATGAGAAGCTTTCGGGGACGTTCCGGCTCATGGCCCGAAAAGCCGGTCTTCTCGTAGGCGGCAATATGCATATTCATAAGGAATATCTCTTTGCCTCTCGGCGTGGCGTAAGAATCCTTGAGGTTGGCATTGCCCGACCGCAACGACTTCACCTCGCTGCCCAGAAGCGACAACCCGGCCTCGATTGACTCCAGCACCTCGTAATCGCGGCGTGCCTTGCGGTTGGTGGCAACAACCTTAATGCCGTCAGCAGCATCTTTATCCGCTCTTGGCCCCATAGCCGGTTTATATGACAGGTTTTTTGAACTTTCAAGCTTTTTGTGGCACATCAAAGGGATAGGCCAATTATGCCTTGCGTATGCTGGTAACCTGTTTTATTATTTGAATGCCGTAGGGGAGAGTGAAAACCCCGAACGGGCAGCATTTCAAGCCGGAGTGGTGGAACTGGTAGACGCGCTGCGTTCAGGGCGCAGTGCCCGCAA
>CBDVBL010000339.1:0-3061 GCA_965372205.1 uncultured bacterium | reverse complement strand
ATCTGCTTAAGGCCGGTGGCCTCGACCCCACGGTCATTGTCGGCGGCAGGGTCTTAGGTGTCGGTTCCAATGCCTATCTCGGAAAGGGTGATTATCTTATAGCCGAGGCGGACGAGTTCGACAGATCAATCTCCAAGTTCTTCCCCACGGTAGCCGTCATAACAAGCCTCGAACCGGAGCATATGGAATGTTATGCCGACCTGGACGACCTGGAGAACAGCTTCGTTGAATTCGCCAACAGGGTGCCGTTTTTCGGAAGTGTTATAATTTGTATGGATGATCCGGGTGTCCGGAGAATCGAGCCGAGGATTACGCGGCCATTGATAACATACGGTATTGACTCGAAAGCTGTATTCAGCGCTTCGGATATCGAGTTTAATGAGGAGGGTACGACATTCACCTTGCAGCATAATGGTTCCAGCATCGCGAGGGCTCATTCGTTGTTGCAGGGTTATCACAACTTGAGAAATTTATTGGGCGCTATAGCCGTGACCTACGATCTGGAGGTTCCCCTGGAAACAGTTGTCCCGGCAGCCAAGACTTTCACGGGTGTCAGCCGGCGGCTGGAACTTGCGGGTGAATCCGGCGGCGTAAGGTTTTATGATGACTACGCGCACCATCCTACGGAAATCAAGGCGACGCTTGAGGGCATGAGAAAAGTATTCGATGGTCGCCTGGTGGCTGTTTTTCAACCGCATCTCTACAGCCGGACCAAAAGATTCTACAGAGAATTCGGCGGATCGTTTTCAGATGCCGATATTGTGGTTATACTTGATGTCTACCCGGCGCGTGAAAAATCTATAGACGGTATCTCCGGAAAAATGATCGCGGATGCCGCGAAAAAATCCGGCCATGCCGGCGTGAATTATATCGAAGATAAAAAGGATCTTCCGAATTTCTTAAAACCGTTACTCCATAGCGGAGATCGAGTGATTCTCTTCGGCGCCGGTGATATTTATAAGTATACGAGTAAAATATTGGAGCGGCTCGAGGAATAATGTTGAAATTCCTGCTGAAGCTGGTAGTATTAATAACTGCGATGGCGGTGGGCAGGTTCGCCTACGAAAGGACGATCGCTTTGCCGCAATTTGCGCTTGATAAAATTGAATTGAAAGGGAACCTGGATATTGCTCCGGATTCCATCAGGGCTGTAAGCGGGCTCGAAGAGGGGAAGTCGATTTATGAACAGAATCTTAAATATGCAGTGTCAAAACTCTTACAGCAACCCGGGGTAATAGAGTGCTCTGTCGAGAGAGGTTTTTTTTCAACAATCTTTGTGGAGATCAGCGTGGCTGAACCAGCGCTGCTTATAAATGGCGATGAACTTTATGCCCTCTCACGTGAGGGAATTGTCCTGCCTTTTGATAAGCAGAAACCGGTCCTTCCGCTGGTTACCGGTCGCAGATTTTCCAGGGCCAGGTGTTTTGACCGTCTGAGGGAGCCAGATATCGCATACGCCATAGCGCTATATGATGCATTAATGGCGGTTTCTCCGGAGCTCTGCGGCAGGCTTTCCGAAATCAATTTCCCATCGAGAGATATTATGAATCTAATTTTCTCGCCCGGGGGCACGGTAGCCGTTGTCGACAAACGTGATTTTTATGATGCTGTTAAGAGAATTGCGGTGCTGGACGAAACCGGTATTCTGAGAAGGGATAAGACGTTCGATTTTCGCTTCGGCCCGATTGCCGTGGAATCATTATCGCGCAAGGGGATTTTGTAAGATGAGCAAAAACGGTATCATAACAGGGCTTGATATCGGCACGACAAAGATCGGCGTGGTGGTGGCAGAGCCAACCGAGAACGATTCCTTCAGGATACTGGGCGTCGGAAACGCCCCCAGCGAAGGATTGAAAAAGGGCGTAGTCGTCAATCTGGAAGCCGCTGTGGAATCCGTGAGGAAGGCACTCGATGATGCCGAACTTGTCACCGGTATGAAAATCGACTCGGCACAGGTAAGTATAGCCGGAGACCATATCAAAAGTATAAACAGCCGGGGAGTAGTTGCCATCGGGAAAAACAGCGTGGAGATCGTGCCCTCGGACGTGGATCGAGCCATTGATGCTGCAAAAACGGTGGCTATTCCATCGGATAGGGAAATCATACATATCCTGCCTCAAGAATATACTGTGGACGATCAAAGCGGCATCAAAGATCCGGTTGGATTCTCGGGTGTACGCCTCGAGGTTGATATTCATATCGTGACCGGATCGGTATCGGCGGCTCGGAATATCCTGAAATGTGTTGAGAGGTCGGGAATTCTGGTGGATGAGCTTGTTCTCGAACCACTGGCGTCGAGCTATGCGGTTCTCACGAAGGATGAAATGGAGCTCGGCAGCGTCGTCATAGATATGGGAGGAGGCACGACCGATCTCGCTGTCTTCCATGAAGGATCCGTCAAGCACACTGCGGTAGTTGGCATAGGGGGCAAAAACGTCACCAGCGATCTGGCCATCGGATTGCGGACGCCGCTGGATCAGGCCGAGCGATTGAAATGCAACTATGGCTCGGCGTTGTCATCCCTGGTCGATGCCACCGAAATGATCGTCGTCCCGGGGGTGGCCGGTCGTGAGTCTAAAGAAGTGTCGCGGTCGGTGCTGGCGTCTATTATTGAACCGCGGACGGAGGAGATCTTCTCTCTGGTAGCCCGCGAACTGAAAAGAGGGCATTTTACCGAGATGCTGGCCGCTGGCGTGGTGTTGACTGGCGGCGCCGCTCAACTCGAGGGGGCGCTGGAGCTGGCTGAACAGATATTCGATTTGCCCGCCAAGTTGGGCACACCGCTTCAATTCGAGAACAGCGCCGAGATTACTCCCGGGCCCGCATTCTCTACCGGAGTGGGTTTGATACATTATGCTACGTCGCGCCCTGATGGCGGCGGCCGCCGTTTGAGGCCGCGCCGCATGGTCAGGACCGTTGACAAAATCAAAAGATGGTTCAATGAATATTTTTAAATAACACCTACGTCTCCTTGGAGGGGAAAGCAGGAAGGAGAATTATGGTCTTAGAGTATGATTTCAGCGAGAGCAATGGATCCAAGATAAAGGTCGTCGGGGTCGGC
>CBDVBL010000338.1:0-3072 GCA_965372205.1 uncultured bacterium | reverse complement strand
ACTGGCGTCTCCTCTCGGCTCGAAACATGGAAAAACAAAAGAACTCACATCAGCCGATCCCTGAGTTTTCAGAATAGCCTGACTGCCATCTGGGGGGGGGGGGAGATCAACCTTCCTGGCAGATCTTGTTTCCAGGCAGTCTCGTGCATTGTGCACCCGGCCTTCCAAAAGGGGGGCCTTTTCTCTTTCTAACATGTATGGGACATAGAAAAATATTCATTCATGATAAGAAAGAATTTCCCACCCTTTGTCGCTGCCTCAACCTGATAAGCAACCCCACGGTTTGGGCAAACATCCCATGTCGTATCCCAACTGCCTGAACATTAATACGTTATAGAAAATCACCAGAAGGTACAATACCCACAGCCAAAAATCTTGATGGTCATTTCCATAAGGCATAGGAATTGCTTGGTAGGGGTCGGGTTCTGATATCGATTTGGAGGAATTTGATGATAAAAGGCATTTACGACTCCGCTTCCGGGATGCTCCCACGGATACTCAAACAGGAAATCTATGCCAATAACATGGCCAACGTCAACACACCGGGATTCAAAAAGGACGGCGTCTTCCTGCAGCATCTCAACGACGCCTCCGATGGATCACTGATTACTGATCTTCCCTGGGAGACCCCGATGGTTAATGATATTTATATAGATTTCAGCCAGGGCCCGCTGGAAAGAACGGATAACCGGCTGAATCTGGCTCTTGAGGGGGATGGTTTCTTTGCGGTCCAGACTGAGGCAGGTGTTCGATATACACGCAATGGAAATTTCTCCATATCTCCGCAAGGAATATTAATCGATAATAACGGGAATCCCGTACTCAGTGATTCCGGGCCTCTATCGATTTCCGGCAACGATATCGTCATTGCCACGGATGGAACCGTATCTGTTGACGGCGCCGGGGTTGGTACCCTTAAGATCGCCGATTTTGATAAGCCGTATCGGTTAGCGAAAGCCGAAAGCTCATACTTCGCGCCGGTTGATGAGACGGTCACGGAGAAAGCCGCTCAAAACATCCGGGTAATGCAGGGGTATCTTGAGAAATCCAATGTAAACGTCATTGAAGTCATGGTTGATATGCTCACCTCATTTAGAGCCTACGAGGCCGGACAGAGAGCCATCCGGGTCCAGGATGAGACCCTTGATAAAGCGGTCAACGATCTCGGGCGCGTAACATAATAGGAGGATAGAATGATAAAAGCGATGCGCACGGCGGCATCCGGGATGTTTGCCCAGCAATTAAATGTCGATACCATAGCCAACAACCTGGCCAATGTTAACACCACCGGCTATAAAAAATCAAAAGTCGAGTTCCAGGATATTCTATACCAGCGATTGAGGGCGCCGGGATCGCAATCGGCCGCAGGAACCAGTGTTCCTACCGGTCTCGATGTCGGTTATGGCGTCAGGCCGGTGGCGACTCAAAGGTCATTCAACGAGGGGAACCTTCAACAAACGGGGAATCCGCTCGATCTATCAATTGAAGGCATAGGTTTCTTCCAGGTACTCATGCCAAACGGCGCCACGGCGTATACCCGGGACGGTTCCCTCAAGCTCTCGGCCGAGGGCGAGATTGTCACCTCGGATGGATTCTTCATAGAACCAAGCATCACTATTCCATCCGACTCTGAGTATGTCAATTTCAGCGCCGATGGAATTATTGACGTTCGCATTACCGGTGATAACGAACCCCAGGAGATAGGCCAGATCGAACTGGCGAATTTCATAAACCCATCTGGTCTGGAAGCCATAGGGCACAATTTATATCTCGAAACCAGCGCTTCGGGATCTCCCATTCTCGGCAATCCGAGCCTCGAAGGATTCGGGCGAATAAACCAGGGCTATCTTGAGATGTCCAACGTGGAAATCGTCGAGGAAATGGTCAACATGATAATCGCCCAGAGAGCTTACGAGATTAACTCCAAAGCCATTCAGACCTCCGACGAAATGACAGAGGTCGCCAACAATCTGAAGAGATAATGAGACTTTTTCTACTTCCAATGGTCCTAATCGCACTGACCGGTGCTGATGTGGAAAAAACCATCATGGCTCACCTGAATGCCAATTTCCCTGTCGGTGGTGCCGAATATGTCGGTGATTTCTCGCGGCTTAATCTCGGCCCTTTAGCTGAATTCGACAGCGTGGCCGTGGATGGATACGGTAAGGATATTCCTCGGGGAAACCTGGTGATGCGCCTGTCCTTCTTTCAAAATGGCGAAAGAATACATCGGACGGCCGGCACCGTCAAGATAGGGATCCTCAAGCAGGTGCTCACCGCCGCCGTTTCCATAAAGGCCGGTGAAGCGTTTGATCCGGGTATGGTGGTCCTTCAATTGAGAGACGTTTCGCCTCTGGACGAATCGGCATTTGAATCTACAACGCAACTTGGTGAGGTGGTTGCCTCCAGATATATTCCGGCGGGCAGGATCATCACCAAATCGTCGGTTTCGAAACCACCGATTGTGAACATCGGAGATATAGTCAAGATACATTACAGCAAAGGCCCGCTATTGCTAAATACAAATGGAATTGTAAGGCAGGCCGGGGCAAAGGGCAATGATGTTCGGGTTATGAATATGGACACGAGGAAGATAATATCCGCCACGGTCGTCGATTCCGCAACCGTGGTCATCGCCTGCAGGGAGGAAATGTGAAAAAGCAGATTTTATATCTTATATCGATCATAATGATAATAGCATCAACTTCATTGGCCGGGTCATTCCAGGAAGCCAAGAGCAAATCGATGTTTACTGATATAAAGGCGTGTCAGGTCGGCGATGTCTTGACGGTTCTCATAGTGGAGGACGCCCGTGCCAGCAACAGGGCCAAGACCACCACCAAAAAAGAAACCAAAGCCGAAACCAAAGGCGGTCCCGCAGTAGGCGGCGGGCTCTGGAAATATATCGGCGAATGGGGTCTGTCGGGGAATACCAAAAGCGAATATGACGGTGAAGGCAGGCTGGAGAAAAGCGGCGCCATAAAGGCCAAAATGACCGTCAGGGTGATAGCGGTTTCAGAGAATGGTGATCTGGCAATCGAAGGCAGCCGGGTTATGTCGATCAACTCGGAC
>CBDVBL010000337.1:0-3082 GCA_965372205.1 uncultured bacterium | reverse complement strand
CAGGAGAGATGCTATGCCGACTACGGATGGCGTATAGATGGCGGCGAATTTATCGACGAAACTCTGGGATGGCGCTCTTTGGGCCTGGGCATCTTCCACCAGTCTTACGATTCTATCAAGAGTGGAATCACCTGCAACATGGCCTGTCTCGATCTCCAGAGCGCCTTCGCCGTTGATGGTTGCCGCGTATACTGGATCTCCCGTAATCTTATCAACCGGAAGAGATTCGCCGGTTATAGGGGCTTGATTGATAGAGGAGACTCCGGACACGATCTTGCCATCCACGGGTATCTTGCCGCCCGGCTTTACAAGTACGATGTCCCCGATTTCGACTTCATCTACAGGGATACTTTTCTCCAGCCCGCCTTTGATTATCGTTGCCGTCTGAGGGGAGAGGTCCATCAAGCCCTTTATGGCCCGACGAGACCGATCGAGGCTGAACGATTCTAAGAGTTGGGCTATGGCAAATAATACTATGACGGTTCCAGCCTCGACCCATTCTCCAATAATGATGGCTCCGATTACAGCCGCAGACATCAGAAAATTCATATCGAGCCTCAGACGCCGCGCCGCGATAAGCCCCTTGTGCCCGATCCTCCAACCGCCGACCAGTATTCCGGAAAGAATGATTGGCTTGAAAATCCATTCGGAGGCGCCTATGTAATGCAGTATCCCGCCCGTAAGCACAAAGATTGATGCGATAGCCACCAACCATATACGCCAGGCCGGTAATGCTTTATCCTCGATTGGCCTCCCGACTTCGACCAATTCGGCGCCAAAACCTTCCTTCTGCAAAGCGTCGAGCAGGGCGGAGGTCTTACCGGAATGGAAAACCGTGACCCGGCGATCCAGCAGATTAAATTGAAGGTCTGAAACTGAATTCAGCTTGTTTAAGGCCTTTCTGATGACCTTTTCCTCGTCGGCACAGTCCATGTCCGGGATGGCAAGAACCGATTTTTTCAGCTGCTTCTCTCCAGCCGGTTTTGCCGTGTACCCCATTGAATTGACTCGCGCCGTAATCTTCTCAGACTTCGCGCTTGGCCCATCCACGGTTAAGAGTCCTTTGAGGAAATCGACGCTGGCCGAATCTACACCCGGCATGGTCGAGATATCCTTCTCAATGTTCAAGGCGCAATCCGGACAATCCATGCCGGAGATCTTAAGCTTGAGTTTCTGTTTATCGTCTGGAATCAAATCCGGCCTTCGCTATTGATTTTTTCGCTTGCTTTATCCGTCATGGTCTGTCAATATATAAACCAGGGTTGATATGAACTGTTCCGCATGGGTCAGACTTATTCCCTGGCGTGGTCCCTTGCGACCGCCAGAAGCGCCGATACGTGGCTGTCTTTTAAAGAATACAGCGCCATCTTGCCGACCTTCCGGTATTTCACCATTCCAGTCTGCCTTAATGTCTTTAGATGATGTGAAATCGATGGTTGAGATAAACCCATTAAAGCCGCTATGTCACAAACACATAACTCGTCCATTTCGAGAGCCTGGACTATCCTAAGACGGGTCGGATCACAGAGGACTTTGAATATCTCCGCCATCCTGCTGCTGATGTCATTTACGCCGAGAGTTTTTCTGATCCGTTCCACTTTCTCGTCGTCGACGCTTAAGTATTCGCAAACCTCACGGGACATCAAACCTCCAATAGATGCATCTACACCTGTAGATATATTACCGGCAGGGGATCGTCTTTGTCAAGCCTTTTTAATATCTGCTTGCCAGATTCCAGGCGGAAAAAATGACGAGTAAATTCTCAGATTCCGCTCCGTAATCCGGGGAAATGAGGTTGGTTTTTTGAGCTATGGGGAATTATTCCAATAGCCGGCTGATAGCGGCAGACGGGCATTTGCGGCGATTCACCGACCAGAAAGCGATTGACAATTCGAATCGGCGGATCCCATAATCCCTCGGGATGGAATTCTGGTTATTCTTATCAGTTGGCCTGCTACTATCGATAGCGGTTTATTTTGGAGCCGGCCGTCAGGGCAGGAGATTTCTCTTCTATACATTCTGGCCAATCGGTAATCTATGCCTGGGAGCATCGGTATTCCTTTTCTTATCGGTTCCGCTTTTTGATCAGGATCTGCAATCTTTGCCCTATTACAAGATCTCGCTGGCCATCGGGATAATATGGTTGATTGCGAGCCAGATAGCGGCCGTCATTTCCGGCAGATCGGCTTTGTATATCCAGCTTGGAGAGGAGAGGCAGGAGCGGGCGATCAGCGAAATAACCCAGGTAGCGGTTTCCAGCACAAGCTTGATGGAACTTTTGAATTTTACGCTGGATAAGATCGTCAGTATGCTCGGAATGTCCGGCGGAGCGATACATATATTCCACCGGGCCAGGAAGAATCTGGTTTTGGGCTCCTATAAAGGACTGACGGCCAGGCTGGCGCGACGGCTGGAGACGGTGGAATTCGGGGAAACCGCCATTGGCCGGACGGCCAGGAACAAGCGGCTTCTGATCATACGCAATCTGCGCCTCAGCCCCGATTTTGAATTCTTCGGGGGGAAATCCGAGGATTTCTCCTATATGGCTTTAATCCCGGTAATATCCGAGGGCGAACACTGGGGAGTCATCACTCTTTTCGGAAAAGGGGCGTATCGCGCCGGTATGCTGCAGGTGGACCTGCTGGAGCAATTCGGCGAGCAACTGGGTACCGCGCTCGTCCTGGGCCGACAGATGCGCGCCACAAAATCATCAGTGGAGAATATGCGCTCTCTTCTGAGTTCACTGGGAGATGAATTGTATATAAGTTCCCGGGTCCGCCGAGGAGGCGGGGGTGTAGCTCGAGCTGTAGCCTGGTCGCTCACCCGTATCCTCGATGGCGATCATTTCAACCTCTGCTTTTATGCAAACAAGAGGTGGGAAATAGGTCTGTCCTCGGAGCCCGACGCCGATGGGCAAACCTTGACATTGAATCCCGAATCGAAATTCGATGCCAAATCCGGGCCGTCGGGAATTATAAGCTGGGATCAACCTCCCCCATTCAAAGAGTTTATAGATCGCCGCCCGTATATCTTCTGTTCTCTGGAAGATAATGAAGTCTGGGTTTTTGTCAGGCTTGAAAGC
>CBDVBL010000336.1:0-3087 GCA_965372205.1 uncultured bacterium | reverse complement strand
GCGTGGTATTTTTGGTCTCCGCCCGCGAATGTCAGTTTAAATGGATCGTCATAGCCTTCGGAATCCTCTTCTTCGCCGCAGGCATCGGCATGTTCATGATCAAGCCGGCCAGGCTACAGGCCTTCTTCGAGCGATGGGCCAACCGTGCGCCGCTGACAATAAGGATTCTGGGCATCATCGCAGCAGCCATCGGCGGAGTCATCGCGTACGCGGCGTAATCACTTTTTTTGCAAATAGTTCGAAGGCGACGCGGTTTGGCTACCTGCCGGAATTCCACCTGCGCCATGCGCCGCTAAAGGACCGTTTCTTCTTAGTAACTATCAGCCCGGCAATAATGATGACAACAGCGGCGCCGAGAATGAACCGGTGCCTCCCGGCAAAGCCCGCAACCGCGCTGCAGGGAGTCAGGACAAATTTCGCGGCAAAACCCTTCGACCCGGCTTTCTGTGTCGGCATTTCGCCTTGAGCCTCGTTCGTGCCGCTTGCGGCAAATTCCTGCTCTGCCGGCTGAATCTCTTCGTATCCCTGGGCCGGCTTGGCATCCGCAGCGAGAAGCGATACATCGGCGATGTGCATCTTGTCCAGATCGGCGGCAGGGTCCGGCTCATCGGCGCCCAATTCCAGGCTCGGGGCGGGAATCGGATACTCCAGGCCTATCCTTTTTGCAAGTTCCGCTGCCGCTTCCTTCTCGGAGGCTTCCTCGGCCATCGGCCGGGCGCTTTCGGCAAGAATCTCCCGGACAGCCCCGACGGGATCGACCTCAATCGCCTCCGTTGGCCCGGCAGGATCGGCCTTGGCGGTCTCCTCCACAACAATTACCACCGGATCCGCCTCGGCGGCCTCTTCGGGCGAGGGAAATACCATTTCGCCAAGAGCATTTTCAACGGCCTCGGCGACGGCCTCAAGATCGCTGGCGGCGGTTACAGCCGGTTCCGGCCCGGCGGCGACCTGCGGACTATTTACTATAGCCTCCTCACAGCCCGCCGGCAGGCAAAGCACCAGGCACAGCAATGCAAGATGCAGAGTTAAAAGTACGGTTCGCGCAGAATGTCTGTTCCTGTCCATAGGAATCTCCTTCAAAATCCATTGACGGGCTGATCCTGTGGCGTCCGAAACGAGTACGAAAGCCCCCATTTTTTAGCCGCCCGGCTACATCGCCAAGCCGCCTTACGGATATATTATCGGACAGACATCGGGAAAATGATTAGTCTTTTTGGGATTTTCCGTGGAAAATGCGGTCTGACCCTTTAATCATTCTAAACGAATTTGAACAATTCATCCGAGAGAGGCGCCTTCATGTCCATCATGTTGTCCAGATCGTTCTTGATACCGACTTGTTGGCTATCTGGCAAGGTTACAATTGATTGGGCAATGCCTAATCGCTCAAGATGTTCAGCTTTAAGAGTATATTTTGTGGCGCGTTTGTCAAATCCAAGATAAGTCAAAACATCCGCCATTCTCTTGAAATTATCCGCGACATAAGGATCTATCAGGATTAAGTTTTTTAAAATGACAGCACATAATCGATGATTATTCTTTTGCTCGGCATGATGAAGTAATTGACTCCATGCTTCGCCATGGTACGGGTCTATTGCGATGATCTGACACCAGATTTCAAAGATCCTGTCTGAGGAAGATTCCGTTTTCGTTAACTGAATCAGGCGATCGATGTTAGCCACAGCATTTGGTAAAGGCGTTATTCGTTTAGCAAGTGGCGCCCGATATCTTCTGTTGCATGATGGGCAGTTAATACTAATAAGGTGTCCCACAAGTTCGCATTGTCCCGTTGCTCCACAATAGGGACAACGGCATGTTAAATTAACAACTCCGCTCTTATCTGTTTTGCAGTCTAATAATTTTCCTGCGTAGCCAAATGTAAATTGCGCTCGCATTATAAGTTTATGCGCTAAGCCAAAATCATCTGGAGACATGGATGTCCCGTTAAATTCACAATTTCCAGACTGGAGATATTTGAGTTGGTCACTAATCACTCCATTTTTGACTGCTTCGTCGTAAATCCGTGAGCCAGGGTGATACCCAACTTTTGCAAAACGAAAACCAAACTGTGGATGATTGCTAAACCATTCAAGCGACTCGTCTACCGTCTGAAGGGTTTCGGCAGGATCAAAAAATATTAAATTGGACCATATAGCTATTTCCGCCTCATAGATCTGTGTTAAGGCAAGCTCTATCTGCTCGACGGCCGCATCTTTTTTCATGCTTTTTAGCACGGTTGGGCTCATGCTCTCAACGCCAATGCTAATGCAGCAACATCCGCTTTCCTTCATTATTTTCAACATTTCAGGATTAATTTGCCGGGCAACCATTGAACATTCCCACCGCACACCTAATGGCGCAATGCGACGACAAAACTCTTTAAGCCGAGTGGGATTAAGACAGAACAGATCATCATAAATGAAAAAAGCATTCATACTATAGGTATCGATAGCATGCCGGATCTCAGAGAAAACACTATCCAAAGATCGGTCTCGGTAACGTTGCCCACTGGCTTCATGGACACAGAAGGTGCATTTGAAGGGGCAGCCGCGACTGGTTAACAGAGGTATCACTCGCGTGTCGGAATCAACAATAAGAGCTGGAGCACATTCGCCGGGACGATGTAAGCTTGCGTAAGTGTCTACGCCTAACCCCTCCATATCAACCATGGGCAGCAAATCCAGGTTATCGATAAAGGGCCTGGGGGCAGTTTGGATTAGCGTCTGAGGGTTTTGATTATCTCGGTAGACGAGCCCCTTTACTGCCGCTATATCTGAACCTGTTTCCAGGGCCTCGAGAAATTCCACAGTGGAGTACTCGCCTTCACCGACAATTCCGAAATCCGCAGCCGGAACTCCGGCCATCGCCACGCTGGGGACGTAGGAGACGAGGGGACCTCCGATAATAATGGTTGCCTCAGGAACTATTCTGCTCGCAATATCTGTAATAAACCGAATCTGATTTAACTGAAATCCCAGGCCTCCCGTGGCCACAACGTCGGGTTTATGGTATTTGAATTCTTTTTCCAGAAGGGATTGGTACTCTTCCAGGGAATGATTGGGATTAATCATAACCACATCGTGGCCGGCT
>CBDVBL010000335.1:0-3101 GCA_965372205.1 uncultured bacterium | reverse complement strand
GGCATTCACCATATCAGCTTCGACGCATCCGATCGTGCCAGCGGGATTTACTTTTATCGCCTGCAGGCCGGTGAATCGGTTGAATCAAGGCGGATGGTGTTGTTGAAATAGAATTCAGAAGTTTAGAAGTTCCGGCAGTTCGTAGCCGTAAGGCGTGAACTGCCGGTTTAAGCATAATAAGAACAGTCAGGTCACGGCTTCGCCTACGACCTGACTGAACAGGCAAGCCACCGTTTCGCCGGCATCGTTGATACCGGATTACAGGCTTATCGAACATTGACAAAATCGGTCTATTATATTAGTTTCCTGCCCTAAACTCAGGTGGCTTGACAGGACAATAGGGAGGGATATGGCAAATCCATCGAATGACAGCAGAGAGTTTGAGGGTAAAGTCGCCCTCGTAACCGGCGGCACCAAGGGGATAGGCAAGGCCATCGCCATGAAGTTGGCCAGTGGCGGCGCCAATGTTGCGGTTAACTACCTGCGCAGCCGCAACGCCGCCGATGAGACGATCGCACAGATGAATGAGTTCGGCGGCGACCATCTCGCCATACGTGCCAATATCGGCAATCACGAGAAGATGCCGAAGGTTTACGATAAGGTCCGAGAAAAATACGGCCGACTCGATATCCTCATATCCAACGCTGCCCTGGGTCTGTTCACATCGGCCATGGAGCTTGACGACAAGGCCTGGCATTTATCTATGGACACCAACGCCTGGGCGTATCTAAAAGGCGTCCAGTTGGCCAGGGATATGATGCCCGAGGGTTCCAAGGTGGTGGCTTTATCATCGCTCGGCTCGTTCAGGTATATAACCGGTTACGCCGCCATCGGGGCGTCCAAGGCCGCTATTGAAACGTTAACCAGATATCTGGCATTCGAGCTGGCATCGAGAAGAATAAACGTCAACACGGTTTCCGGCGGTTTTATCGATACCGATGCTCTCAAGGGATTCCCCAGCTACCAGGAGATGGTGGATGAGGTCGTTCGCCGGACGCCGTTTGATCGCGTCGGCAAACCAGAGGAGATCGCCGACGTGGTGGTCTTTTTATGCTCTGAGAAGGCCAAGTGGATTACCGGTCAGGTGATAGTGGTCGACGGCGGCTATTCGCTGGCGTGAGAGAGAATAAGTTGGATAAGCAATTCAAATACTACGATATAATACTCGGCCTTTTCGTGGCCGTGCTGCTGATATCCAACGTCGCATCGTCAAAAGTGCTCGATCTCGGCCCGTTCACATTCGATGGCGGCACTATTCTGTTTCCCATCAGCTACATATTCGGGGATATCCTGACCGAGGTTTACGGCTATAAACGATCACGCCGGGTAATCTGGACCGGCTTTTTTGCAGCTTTTCTGATGTCAGCAGTATTCATGATCGTCGGTAAACTTCCTCCCGCAGCCGACTGGGGCAACCAGGAAGCATATGATAAGATCCTGGGATTGACGCCGCGGATCGTTCTGGCATCCTTGATTGCCTATTTCTCCGGGGAATTTTCCAATGCCTACACGCTGGCTAAAATGAAGATTTTCACAAAGGGGAGATGGCTCTGGAGCCGGACTATCGGCTCAACGATTATTGGCGAGGGAATCGATACGGTGCTTTTTGTCATGATTGCATTCTACGGCGTTTTGCCGCAGGATCTCATTTTGACCATAATGGTATCCAATTATATTTTCAAGGTCGGATTCGAAACGCTATGCACTCCCTTGACATATAAAGTTGTGGGATTCTTGAAAAGCAAAGAAGGGGTGGACACCTATGACCGGGATACCAATTTCAACCCGTTTGCCCTGAGAATATAGCCGAAGCTTCCATAATCCTCATATTTATCTTTCGAGCAAGGGGGGTGATATATTGCCTGCCCGTCGGGCATTCTGATGACCGCTAAATGCGGGCACAGGTTAACAGGGACTGCTGGATCGCCGTTTCATTTTGAATCGACGTGGCCGGATTATTCGACTGTAGAATCTTAAATACCCATGCATCCGGCCTGTCGTCCCGAAACTAATATAAAACGATCAGGATTATTGAGCATGAATATCGGCGACCCGAAAGAACTGGTGAAGACGAGAAATTTTGCCAGGGCGTATAAAAAGAGATGCAAAAATAACAATATAAATCATATCAGGTTTTTAGCCGATAGAGACAGATTCGGTTTCACGTGCCAGAGGACAAATATCTGCTGCAAGAATTTCACGGAACGGGAGAGGATCGTACTCGACCCTTATGACGTTTACCGGCTTAGCCGAAACAGGAGAGCATCCACCGGTAGATTTCTGGAATTATACGCTGATCTCAGACTCGATCATGAAACACATATCCCTATCGCCTTATTGAAATATCAGGGCGAGGAAAGCCGCAATAAATGCAGTTTTCTGAGGTCTTTTGGCTGTGCCGTGTACGAGGACCGCCCATTGCGGTGCCGGCTCTACCCCCTGGGAATAATATGGAATCGCGGAGCCTCATATTTCAACCTGATCAATAATTGCCCGTGCGGGAATGATGCAAACAGTAGAAGCTGGACGGTTCGGGGATGGATAGCAGAATCGAAGGCGGAGCCCTATATCGAAAATCAGAGGCCTTTAAATGATCTATACCAGAATATGAACAGGTCAAAATACAGTGCGCTATCAGATCAGGTGAAGCTGCAATTCGGATACACTATCTTTGATATAGATTCATTCATCAGCAGTATGCCGCCGGAATCGGATCGCTCGAGCGAAAAGACGGTTATGACGGATATTGGAAGATGGGCGAGGGATTTCTTAATCGATCGCTTGTGCCTTGATCCCGGTTATGATGCAGCCGATTATCGTGCAGTGGAAGAGAGGAATTGCGGCTACCTGCGTGGGAGAAAGGCAAATTCTATATCAAGAGAACATGTGCTGCGCGATGCTTCGACAGCGAAGGTATTAATCCCTTAATAAATAACAGGTTACATCAAGTTCTTCGTGTATTGCTTTATATAGCTTTCAGATAGCAATTTACTTAATAGAGCTATCTAATATCATTGGAATCTCTTCAGTGAGAATCTTCTTAGGATATCGGAGGTTTCATTCTTTATGATTGCGTTGGCGAGATCCCGGGCGACCACCAT
>CBDVBL010000334.1:0-3111 GCA_965372205.1 uncultured bacterium | reverse complement strand
CCGAGGGACTGACGGCGGTTGTATATTATTCCCCGGTTGAAGGTGGCCCTTACACGACTGACAGCCTGAGCCGTATGCCCGAGGGATTTTCCGTGACCCTGCCCGTGCTTAAGAAGGGAAACAGATGGTACTATCATATTAAAGTCTCTCAGGCCGAGAAGGAGATTGCAAAATTCCCTCCCGGACCCGACCAGTTCATCAAATTTAAGGGACATGTCCCCGCGTATATTTTGATCCCGCATATTTTTTGTATGTTCGCAACCATATTTTTCGGCCTGCTGACCGTTATTTCGTCAATAAGCGTTGTTCGCGGGAAAGCAGATATCAGGCAATCCGTTCGCTACCTGCTCTGGACTGTAATCTTTGCTTTTATCGGCGGTTTCCCGCTGGGGTATCTTGTGGCATATCTTGCATTCGGCCAGGGATGGGGCGGAATCCCGATCGGCTGGGATATCACCGATAACAAAACCGTAATATTATTTCTCTTCTGGCTGATGACCTTGATTCTCACTCGTGGAAGGCTTAAAGGTGATCGGATGGCTATATCGGAAAAGACCTATATGTCTCTGGCAATAACGAGTTTTATTGTAACCTTTATAGCTTTCGTGATTCCCCACTCTTTATAAAATGGCCGATATCGAGAAAATAGTCGCTGCAGCGGTTGAAAAGGCAGAGTCCCTCGGATCCAGCTATGCCGATTGCCGGTATTTAGAAATCGATGATGAATCGCTGTCGTTTTCGGACGGCTCGCCGGAATCGGTCAACAGATCGACCGATAAGGGATTCGGGATCAGAGTGATCGCCGACGGCGCCTGGGGTTTTTTCGGATCGTCTATATTATCAGAGGACGAAGCCCTGAGGGCGACGCAAAAAGCCGTGGAGATCGCCAAAGCCTCCGCCCGCTTGAATGATGCCCCTGTGGAACTGGCGCAGGTTAGTTCCTATACCGGCAGTTATGAATCCAATCTCAAAATCGATCCATTCACGATAAGTCTGCCTGAGAAGATCGATTACCTGGAAAACCTCGACCGCTTGATGGCGAAAGACGAACGGATAAATAGCCGCAATTCGCATTTAGATTTCAGGAAGAATACTTCCTACTTTCTATCAACGGTTGGAACAAATGTCCATCAGACTATCATCCAGAGCGGGGCGGGAATCGAATTAGGTATCAGGAAATCGAGAAGGGAGCATGCCTCCAGAAGCTACCCGCAAAACGGAGGTCAGTATGAATGCAAAGGGTATGAGCTTCTATCCGAAATTGGCTTCGAGCGTGAAATCCCCCGGCTGACGGATGAGGTAATCGCTCTATTGAGTGCGCCGGATTGCCCTTCAACGACGACCTCGCTGATTCTGGAGGGGTCGATTGTCGGACTTGTTATTCACGAATTGATAGGGCACCCGTTGGAGCTGGACAGGGTGTTCGGCTCGGAGCGGAATTTTTCAGGTACAAGTTTCGCCACCACGGATAAACTCGGAAATCTTCGATATGGCTCCCCCATAATCAACGTGGTATCCGATCCAACTCATGCCTGCGGGCTGGGATCGTTCGGTTTTGACGATGAGGGAGTAAGATCTCATAAGGTTGACCTGATAAAAGATGGTATTCTGGCGGGCTACCTATCATCGAGGGAGACGGCGGCAAGAATCGGGAGAAAATCATCGGGGGCTATGCGCGCCGATGGATGGGGAAATATCCCGCTTGTGAGAATGACCAACACCAATCTCGCCGCCGGTGATAAGTCTTTCGATGATCTATTATCGACGGTGGACGATGGCATTTACATGTCAACCATCTCGTCCTGGTCGCCATCGGATGATCGTTCCAGTTTCGAGTTTGGCAGCCAAATCGCCTGGGAGGTCAAAAGCGGGAAACTTGGGCAGATACTGAAAAATCCTACTTTCTCCGGGCGGACCGTGGAGTTCTGGAACTCCGTAGAGGCTATCGGAGATGAATCGCTCTGGAGGGTATGGGGAACCCCGAACTGCGGTAAGGGTCAGCCGGGGCAGAATGCCCGGACGGGTCAGGGAGCATCGCCGATCCTGGTTTCAAACATGAAAGTGGGCGCTTGATGGTAGACGAAAGGATCATCGAGACCTTTAACGATGCCATCAGGAACTCCGCGGCGGATCAAACCGAACTGGTTTGCGAATCGGAGGAGTTCTACCTTACCCGTTTTGCGGAAAACCTGATTCATCAGAATATGGGGCGATCCGATTCGACGATATGGTGCCGCGCCATATTCGGAAAGAAAATCGGAGTTGCCCGCTCGAATGATCCCCATCGGGAGGGCATTTTGAAGCTGATCAAGGATGCTTCCGATATTGCCAAAAATCAAAACGATGATCCCAATTTCGAGACTCTTATTGGATCGCCTGAGAAGGCGAATTCCATCGGCTTCTATGCTAATACAGCGAAATTCCCTGCTGACAGCAGGGCAGCGGCCATCGCCGACATTGTCGGACGGGCAAAATCTAATGATCTCATATGTGCCGGAGCCTACCAGACATCGGCCACGTCACTTGCGGTTGTGAATTCCCTGGGCACGGAAAAATTCGCACGGAATACGGAATACAGATTCACATTAACGGCTGCCGCTCCCGATGGCAAATCCGGATGGGCTCAGGCGGCCGGGCGCGATGTCGAACGGTTTGACTTCAGGTCGGTATCCCGGCGCGCCCTTGATAAAGCGGCGTTTGCCGGTGATCCGGTTAAGCTGGAGTCAGGGCAATATACTGTTATACTTGAACCCGACGCGGTGGCTAATTTTCTTTTGTTTCTGGCCTTCCTCGGTTTTGGCGGAAAAACCCTTTATCAGCATCGCAGTTTCATGAGCGGCAGGATCGGGGAAAAGATCACGGGGGATAATATAACCATCAGCGAGGATCCTTTTCATCCAGCCATCGAGTACATGCCCTTCGATTATGAGGGTGTCGCCAAACGAAAAATAGGCATTATCGAAAATGGCGTGGCAAAAGCGGGCGTATATAACAGCTACTATGCGCGACTTGCGGCAACCGAATCGACGGGGCATGCGCTTCCGCCCGACAACAGCTATGGCCCCTATCCCAAAGCGATGGTTCTGGACGCCGGCGACAAAAGCGTTGATG
>CBDVBL010000333.1:0-3114 GCA_965372205.1 uncultured bacterium | reverse complement strand
ATCATCATCGTTTCGTATAACGTGTTCGTAATAATTGTGCTGCCAGCAAAAACATTCTATGCCTCTTTCCCTGCATAATTTTGTGACGGCAGCTTTAAATGTCCTTATAATTACGGATAATGTATTTTTTCTGGGTGATATTTTTGAATAATAATCTTTTGTAGGGGCGTTTGAAAAAACGCCCTCAGGGCGGCAGGCTCGGGCGTTCAGTTGAACGCCCCTACGGAAATCTCGATCATTTAATATGATAATTCCGTGCATATGGTTCGGCATAAATACAAATTCGTCAATCTGGACACTTCCGTGATGTTCGGGAATTGCCAACCAGCACTCAACAGCGATCCTGCCTACCGGCAACAATACGACTCTGCCGTTATCCACATCCCCCAAAAATGGCGAATGATCTTTCGTGCAAATCGTCATGAAATAAGCGTTGTTTTGCGAATAATCATAATCCGGAAGCCGTATTGACCGTCTTTTCGGTAATTTTAAACCCATTTTCATCTAATCTTCCAGTTTATCATTACCTATTTCCCACATTCCGTAGGGGTCGATCTCCCATACGGGCAGGCAGATCGACTCGCAAGGGGAGATTCCCTCCGAATATCATCAATCCTCATATTAATCTTATCACACCCCCTTTATTTTCTTTTGTAGGGGCGAGGTTACCTCGCCCCTACGGAGAGTATATTTATCTTCAATGATCAATCCCTCCTCTACATCCTCCGCAACAACCCGATCACCTTGCCGGCGATTGAAAACCCGGGTGTGCTTTTCTCCACGATTATGGGGCCGTAATTGGGATTGGCCGGCTCCAGGCGGATTCTGCGTTTCTCCGGAAAAAACTTTTTAACCGTGGCCTCATCGCCGATCTGCGCCACCACCATATCGCCGGGATCGGCGTCGGGCTGTTTTTTGACCAGCACATAATCGCCATCGAATATGCCGGCGTCGATCATGGAATCGCCCTGCACCTTCAGCGAGAAGACCTCCTCGCCCGGCACGAATTCCCGGTCTATGAGAAAACTACCCTCGATATTCTCCTCGGCCCAGACGGGCGTGCCGGCGGCCACCCGACCGACCCAGAAGATCTCCCGGAGCCGCCCCGATGACACCCTCTCGTCGGCCTCTTTCAGAAGCTCTATCCCCCGGGATGTGTATCTGTCGCGACGGATGAATCCCTTGCGCTCCAGGGCCTCCAGAACGGCCCTGACACCATTGGTGGAACGGATGGCGAACCGCTCCCCGATCTCTCTTATGGATGGCGGCCGCCCCTTGGTGCGAATCATTCCTTTGATAAACTCGAAGATCTCACGCTGCCTGGCAGTCAAATCCTTAGCCATGATTGCCCTCCTCTATTTTCATTTTCAATCTCCAATCCATTTGCTGTCTGTGCGGGTCCGTAAGGACCTGCATAGAAATATACTGTTCATATGTTCAATCGTCAAGAAAAAAATATAATCGAAAGAAAAAATCGAAAAAAACGTCAGCTTAGCGTAACTTCATGCAGTATTTCAGGTTTCTTTTCCTTGACTGGTTCTCCGGGCAGATATATCGTAAATTTGGCGCCGGTTTCTGCCGAAGATTCAAGATCGATTTTGCCCTCCAGGCAATCCACAATGCGAACCACAATTGGTAATCCCAGACCGGTGCCGTCCTGTTTGGTAGAGAAAAACGGGTCGAATATTTTATCTCTGATTCCAGCAGGAATACCCGGGCCATCGTCACTTACAACAAGCATAATCATCAGCACACCCTCATCGGAACGATGATCAGCGGTGGAAATCCATATCACACCACCCTTTCGCTCCATCGCTTGAGCCGAGTTTAAAATCAAATTCCAGAGAATCTGTTTTATCTGATCCTCACTTCCTGTCACCATGATGCTCGGCTGATGCAGATTATGCATAATCTCAACAGAATCGTTGATCTTATTATTACCTGTGGCGAGCTTCATAATGTCCGGAATTACTACTCCGAGATCACACTTATCGGTGGACCTCCTGTCTATTCGGGCGAAATTGAGAAAATCTGTCAATATGGTACTGAGCCTCGATGACTCTTTCAGAATCAACTGCATCAAACGAAGATTATCGCCTTCAGGGTTCAGTTCATCTTTTAAAACCTCCACGGAGCCCGATATCGATGTCAGCGGGTTTCTGATTTCATGGGCGATGCCGGCTGCCAATTGGCCGATCGCCGCCAGCCGATCGGTCGCTCTGATCCGTTCCTCAAGCTTCTTGGCTTCCGTCAAGTCCTGAAAAATGGCTATTATGCCTCTCGATTTCTCCTCGTCATCTTTAATAATGGATAGCGAGAGGCCGAGGGGAATGGTGCCTTTCTGTGGATGATCGATGATGATTTCCGATCGTTCCTCGGCCCGCTTAAGATCCAGGGCATCACTGAGTCGTCTTCGAAATTCTTTGTAACCTTTACCGAACACATTCAAAATATGCCCTCCACGTACATCGCCGGGATTGAATCCCAGGATGTCTCCGGCGGCCCTATTAAAATATACGATGCGGTTCTCGGAATCCACTGTCAGCAGGCCTGAACGCATCTGTTCCAGGATCTCGCCGGTTTCAAATCTCAATCTGCTCAGCTCCCTTGTAGTGACGAAAAGATTCTGTGCAAGATATCCGGATATGAACGAGAAAAAGTAAAACAGACACAGATGCAAAAATACGGTATAGAACGCTTCATCCGATGAGATGCCCGTCCCGGCCAGCCTGGGAGGTTCGATTAGGCCCTCGTAGATAAATGACAAATCGAAAAATACCGGAAGACAATACAGAAGCCCGGCTGAGGTGGCTACCAACAACGAGCCCAGCAGCCGAAAGTATAGCGCGGTTACAACGATGCTTATGATGAAAAATAATATAAATGGTGAAAAACTGCCTCCTACATGGTTGACCAGCAATCCCTCAATCAAAAGCTCGAAGACCAGCTGGGCTATAATAATGCTCCTTACGAGTTCTTCAGAATAATATCTTGCTGAGACGTTATAAACAAAGTAAACAATTCCCAAGGCTCCATAAATTCCAAGGAGGCTATAGCTGAATTCTGAGGGCCTTAAGAAGATTAACCCGGAACCCAAAAGCAAAAGAATTATCA
>CBDVBL010000332.1:0-3127 GCA_965372205.1 uncultured bacterium | reverse complement strand
CCTCTGGACTTTATTGCCCTCGATGAATTGGCCTATCAGACTAAACTGGAGATCAAACGTGTCGTCGCTGCAAAATCGCAGATCGAAACTGCTATTGAGAGCAGCTATTCGATAGACGAGGCGGCTGGCCGGGCGGTCGAGGATATTAAGACCGATAATGTTGCCATTACGGTTGATGAAGTGGATACGGACTTACAGAGTGACATCTCCAGCGATATGCCGGTGGTCAAACTGGTAAACATAGTAATTGCCCGAGCCATCATTATGAGAGCTTCGGATATACATCTCGATCCCGATGATAACGGACTGAGGGTCCGATTCAGGATTGATGGTTTGATGAAGGACGTTTCCTCGCTGCCGCGAGCTTTGATTGCAGGCGTGGTCTCCAGGATTAAGGTGATGTCGAATATGGACGTCTCAGAGAAAAGGCTTCCCCAGGACGGCAGGTTTCAGGCCAGGTTCAAGAAGTCCCTGGTCGATTTCAGAGTATCGTCGCTGCCAACTGCTTTCGGCGAAAAGATGGCAATCCGCATTCTGGATAAAACGGGGCTTATCCTCGAGTTACATAAAATGGGATTCTCTGAACAGAATCTCGAAATGTGGATGAAACTGATCTCTCACCCTGAGGGTCTATTATTGATTACAGGTCCCACCGGATCGGGGAAAACCACGACTTTATATGCCACCCTGTCGAATATCAGCACTCCGGAGAAAAGTGTCATAACCGTTGAAGATCCTGTAGAGTATAATCTTCCCGCCATAACTCAAGTTCAGATCAACGAGAAGGCGGGGTTGAGTTTTGCAAATTCTTTGAGGTCTATTGTCAGACAAAATCCGGATATATTGATGGTCGGGGAAATCAGAGATCTGGCAACGGCCGAGATTGCAGTTAGAGCTTCCATGACCGGCCATCTGGTGCTATCGACTCTGCATACGTCAGATGCTCCAGTCGCCCTGAACAGACTGATCGATATGGGGATTGAGCCATATCTCATATCAAGCGCAATCTCATGTGTGCTGGCTCAAAGGCTTGTTAGAACGCTGTGCAATAATTGCAAAACCGAGGTAAAAGATATTGACATTTCCACCCGGAACCTTCTGACAAAATATGGACCTCGGCCAAGAGCTTTTGAGGCCAAAGGCTGCCCGGAGTGCATCTTTCAGGGCTACGCGGGCAGGACGTCCATTCATGAGCTCATGATTATGGGGCCAGAGCTGAAAAATATGGTTAATCTCAAGACGCCTCATGAGAGATTGAGGCAGGAAGCTTTGAATCTGGGTATGATATCATTAAGGGCTGATGGCCTCGCAAAGGTAGTTGATGGAGTAACGACTATCGAAGAAGTCATGAGAGTATCACATGACGATGATTTTTCGCCTGCGAGCGTGGGGGAAGAGAAGGAATCCCTGAGTGGCCACCAGGTATAAATATGTAGCTATAACGCCTCAAGGGAAGAGATCCAAGGGCATCGTCGAGGCCGATAGCGATCAATCGGCGAAATTTATTGTCGATTCGCGTGGATTATTGCCGGTTTCGATTCATAAGCTGAGCGGCGGGACAAAGAATCTTCGGTTGTTTTTGAGATCCTCGATAAAACACGAAGATCTGATAATCTTTACCAGAAAACTCCTGACGCTGAACCGGGCCGGTATCCCGCTTTTGCGTTCTCTCGACATTATCACCACCGATCTGGAAGACAGAAAGTTATCGGACGTAATACAGAACGTCAGGAAATCCATAGAGGGTGGAACCAGCCTCTCTCAAGCTCTCGAGAATCATGCCGGATACTTTCCGAACCTTTATATAAGCACCATAAAAGCCGGCGAGGAATCCGGAACGATGGATATCATGCTGGCCAGGGCTCTGGAATTGATGGAGAGGGAGGAAAAAATCAAACAGGGCGTCAGGGAAGCAGTTCGTTACCCAATATTCGTGATGTTTGCCATGGCACTGGCATTTATTGTCGTCATTACTTTCGTCATACCAAAATTCGCGGGGATGTATTCTTCTTTCGGTGCAGATCTTCCCTGGGCCACCAGGCTTTTGATCGCTGTCAATTATATAGCCTCTCATTACTGGCACTTCCTGGTAATCGTCTTGCCGGTGTTGGCCACTATGCTCTGGAGGATGCGCCTGACGCGATGGGGAAAGAGAGGTTTTGATTATGCGATACTCTCGATCCCGCTAATGGGAGCAGTGGTTATCAAAACCATCCTCTCCAGGTTCTGCTATATACTGTCGACTTTACTCTCCGCTGGAATACCACTATCGCAAGCCTTGGGGATCCTGCGATCCTCAATCGACAACCACTATTTTTCTAAGGTCATAGAAAAGATGACCGATAATTTATTGGGAGGACGTGACTTGGTGCAACCGATGCGGGATTCGAAGTATTTCGGTTCCATGGTTGTTCAGATGTTCTCCATAGGGCTTGAATCGGGATCATTGGAGAATCTGTTATCCGAAACGGCCCGACACTATGATGCTGAGATCGAGCATGATACGAAAAAGCTTACGAGTCGGATTGAACCGATTTTAACGGTGGTAATTGCAGCAGCAGTATTGATTCTGGCTCTGGCGATATTTATGCCGATGTGGAATTTGATAAGCATTTTTAGAAGATAAATGGCTCAATGATTCAGGGGGAAAACCATGAGCATTAACATGAGCATTAATAGGAACGAAAAGGGATTCACGCTTATCGAGCTGGTGATTATAATCGTGGTCCTCGGAATTCTTGCTTCGGTGGCTATACCGAAATACAAAAGCATTGTCGCAGAAGCCAAGGAGGCCGCGGCAGAGGGTTCTCTGGGCAGTCTGAGGTCGGGTATCAGCATCTACTACGCCAATGAAGCAGTGACGACAGGCACGGCCACCTGGCCGCCGATAGACAGTCTGAAGACAATTGGCGTGGTCATGGAACACTCCCTGCCATCCAATCCTTATCAGTTGCCGGCAAACGCACCCGATTCCATCGTAACGGGAGTAACCAAAGGCACTATAGTGGGCACTCGCGGCGGCTGGGCTTATCTGGAATCGACCGGCGAAATCTGGCCGAATACCAATACCGTCGGCGAAAACAACTGGTAGAATTTAGCCATGAAAGTTTTCTATAAACCCGGAATC
>CBDVBL010000331.1:0-3128 GCA_965372205.1 uncultured bacterium | reverse complement strand
CTTACGACGATCGCCGAACCCGGGCGCCTTGACAGCGCATATTTTCAGAGTACCACGAAGCTTATTCACGACAAGTGTCGCCAGCGCCTCACCCTCGATATCCTCGGCGATCACAACCAACGGCTTGCCCATCTGGGCGACCTTCTCCAGGATAGGCAGGAGATCCTTCATGGTGCTGATCTTCTTATCATGAATCAGAATCAGCACATCCTCCAGCGCTGCCTCCATAGAATCCGGATTGGTCACGAAATAGGGTGAGAGATAACCGCGGTCGAATTGCATGCCCTCGACGACGTCCAGCGTGGTATCGGTCGATTTAGCCTCCTCGACCGTGATAACACCGTCTTTTCCCACCTTCTCCATTGCATCCGAGATCAGGTTGCCGATAAACGGATCGTTGTTTGCCGAGATGGAGCCGACCTGAGCTATCTCGTTTTTGTCGGCTACCTCTCTGGACATCTTCTTGATCTCCTCGACGATTGCCCTGGTAGCTGCCTCGATACCACGCTTCAATGCCATCGGATTGGCGCCCGCAGTTACGTTTCTTAGACCTTCACGATACATAGCCTGGGCCAAAACCGTGGCGGTGGTTGTGCCGTCACCGGCATCGTCCGATGTCTTGGACGCCACCTCCTTAACCATCTGAGCGCCCATATTTTCAAAAGAGTCCTCAAGCTCTATCTCTTTGGCTACCGTAACGCCGTCCTTGGTGACTGTCGGGGAACCGAACTTCTTGTCAATAACGACATTCCGTCCCTTGGGGCCAAGCGTGACCTTGACAGCATCGGCCAGTTTATCGACTCCTTTTTTGATCTTGTCCCGGGCCACCGAGCCGTATTCTATCATCTTTGCCATATCAAAAATCCTCCTGAGATTTTCTCTTGATCCAGTTTGTTTAACACGTCCCTACGAGATAATCGCGAGAATATCCGATTCCCGCATAATCAGGTATTCCGTGTCGTCGATTGTTACCTCGGTGCCGGAGTATTTGCCGTAGAGAACCTTATCACCCTTTTTGACCTCCATCGGAACCTTTTTGCCATCCTCGGTCTTGCCCGGGCCGGCCTCGATTACCTTGCCCTGCATGGGGCGCTCCTTGGCGGTATCCGGTATGATGATTGAACCTTTCTTGACCTCCATCTCTTCCAGAGGCTCAATTACTACCCTGTCAGATAGTGGCTTGATCTTCATGTCCTTTCCTCCTGATCGTCCTCATCGGGAGCGGGGGCGAACCCTCTCCTCCCTTACAATTCATTGTAAATCAATGATTTAATTCCATTCGTTAGCACTCTATGTGATTGAGTGCTAAAATTATCCCGCCGAATGTAAAAAAATCGATATGCGCTGTCAAGGGGTTTTTGTGGTTGTAAAAGATATTATTTTTCGGCGCCTGAAAGCTGCTATTTTGGGCATCTGTTTGTCTTGATCTATGTGCAGCTTTATGAAAGAATTAACTCAACCGCTGCTCGCCGGCAGGCAAGAATAAGTTGGGATGGCAGATCACGGATTTTAAAATATCTCTGCCTTATAACTCCTTCAAGAATGAGGCCAGGTTGACGTTCTTATTGGACAATATTAACTTCCTCCTGATATTCTCTCGATGCTTGCCAACGGTGGCCAGGGAAATGTTGAGGGTGCCGGCGATCTCTTTGGATGTAGCGCCATTCTTGGTGAGATTGCAGATTTCCACCTCCCGCGGTGAAAGCTTCGAATAGGCATGCAGAATAGCGCCGGAGGATTCACCCAGTTCCTGCAGGTTATTCTTAAGCAAATCGTAGAAGGCCATATTTAAAGTCCCATCATGAGCCCTGAGCCTATTCAGGGCCGGTAACAACTCCTGATCCACGGTGCTGGCGACCTGCTTTTTGATCTTCATCTTCTCCTCTTCGAGATGGGCCAGGACCTCTCTTAGTGTAATATTTTTCTTTCTTAAAGCCTCCTGTGCCTCCCGGCGTGCCGTAACGTCTCTAAAGCTCCCCAGAACATAAGTGCTCCCGCCAATTTTCAAACTCGTTCCGCCCACTTCCACGTGGATAACCTCTTTCCTTTTACCGATCAAACTGGCCTCGCCGAAATAATTCAGCCCCTCTTCCATGCTTTTTTTCAGATCGGCCTGAAACTCCCGGTGGTTCTCCTCCGGGATTAACTCCCGCAGATTCAGCTCTAAAAGCTCATCCCTGGAATAGCCCAGCGCCATGCAGGCCGACTCATTGGCATCGACTATCCGCCCGCTTTCATCCATCAACAACAGCGTATCGAATACCCTGTTGAACAGAAGACGAAACTTGCGTTCGGATTCCTTTATTTTCCTGCTGTGGACAATGATGCTGGCCGTCACACTGATCGCCAGAATCAGCAATACCGTAAATACGGCTATTACGCCCCAGACGAGTTCTAACGACGAATATGACATAAAAAACCTACGCCAAAGGTGATATAAACAACGATATTGACCGCGACATGAGCATACCAGATATTCGGGAAAAGCTTCGTAAATGCAAAAAACGAAAGAGCGCCCGCCGAATACAACAGAAGAGCCGAACTTACCCAGAAACGATAATCCCTGAGGAGAGAACCGGAATCATCTTTCTGCAACTGATAGAGGGTATAAGATGATATGACCGCATAGAGGATACATGACAGGGAGGTCGTGAACACATTCAACTGATCCAGGTTGCGAAAAACAATCACGCTCATGACACACGCGATAACAAACAGAGGTATGCTGAAAAGTATAACATTCTTATTGAAAGTCGTCTTCTGCCATCGGGAAAAGATAAGGCCAATTAAACCATATTCGACCGGCAGATATATGTGATGAACCCAATTGTTGTTATGTTGATTAAGGGCCAGATAAAGGGTAAAACTATCCACGGCTATGGTGATTACTATTAAAGCCAGGAGCAATTTCATTTCAAATTTGAGCTGGCGATAACCATAGGTACCGATCGACGTGGGCACGATGACCGATGCCAGATAGACCATGTGAAACACCAAATAATTTTCCATAATTATTTAGATCGCTTAGAGCCTCCTGTCAAATGCTACCATGCATGGATTGCAGATTGAAATAGTCCGCAACCACCAGAAATTAACCAAATGCTTGGGCATTCTCTAGACAGTAAGAA
>CBDVBL010000330.1:0-3157 GCA_965372205.1 uncultured bacterium | reverse complement strand
CGAACCGGTAGAATGCCTGGTTTGTCATGTGACAGCGTTCACCGCCCCGGCCGAAGCCAAAGCCGAAAAATTCGATCAAACAGAGGGCGTAGGCTGTGAAGCCTGCCATGGAGCCGGATCGGATTACAAAAAGATGAAGATCATGAAAGACCAGGAGGCAGCGATCGCCGCCGGTTTGATAATTCCGGATGAGAAATTATGTGTAGGATGTCATAACGAAAAGAGTCCGACTTTCAAGGAATTCAGTTTCGAAGAGGCCTCCAAAATCATCGCTCATCCGAATCCGAAAAAACAAAAAGCGGAATAATCTTCACTAAATGCGGATAGAAAAAGGGAGACCGCCGGTTCGGTCTCCCTTTTTCACTATATTATAATTGAAGTTTTATTATTGTAGAGCCTGCTGTATCTTTTCCTTGAGAAAAGTAGGCGCCTTCTCCTGAATGCAGCTCTTCTGTACCAGTTCTTTCATTTTCTTTTCGAATTCAAGGTGGTCGCAGCAGAGCCGGCAAAGATCGAGATGCTTTTCTACCTGGGCGGCGGTGATATCATCTGCCTCGCGATCGAGGTATTCATACAATTTATCAACCGCTTCCTTACAGGTCATTTTTACTTCCCTTTGAGTATTCCCTTTTCTCGAGCGAATTCCCAGAGCTGCTTCTGAAGAATCTTCCTCCCCCTGAAAATGCGGGACTTTACGGTTCCGACGCTAATATTCAGGATCTCCGCAATCTCCTGGTAGCTAAATCCCTCAACATCACTTAACAACACGGCCAGTCTGAATTGTTCCGGGACATTTTCCAGTGCGTTTATTATATCGTCGGAGACATAATCCTTGAGCATCTCAGTTACGGCCTCCGCACCCCGGGCCTCCGATTTATCCGAAGCCGTAATCTCTTTAACCAATTCATCGGCCAGGCAGAAGTTTTCTATAGCCTGGAAATCAACCATATCGGGTTCCTGCTTCTTCTTGCGATAGCGGGTCCGAAAAGTGTTGGTCAATATTGTCAGAATCCACGCCCTGGCGTTAGTGCCTCTCTCGAATCGATGGAAAAACCTGAACGCTTTCAAATAAGCTTCCTGAACCAGATCTTCAGCATCTGTGACATTGCGAGTCATTCTAAGCGCAATATTATACAGGTTATCCAGCAGGGGCAGAAATATGTCCTCAAACTCTCTTTTTTTTACTTGATCGTCTTTTCTATCAGCCATATTATTACCGCAACCTGAGCTGTAATTTGAAAATGAAGGTAGCGACATGAGGAAATTTTGTCAAGGGTTATTCTCGGCGGCCGCGGTTGCCTTTCTTGTTACCTTATTATCTCCGGGCACATCCATCATTAGTGCAAGTCCGGATGCAGATTTATTCTGGATTTTTTTCAAGGACAAGGGCAACGAAATGCCGATTCGTGTTTCCGATGACGCCGCTCGCCGGAGATCTATCAGGTCCCGGCTATCGGATTTTTCATGGATGGATACCCCTGTCAGGAAGGAACACATCGATGATCTGGATGCGATGGGAGTTCGTGTACGAAACGTATCCCGATGGCTTAATGCCGTCAGTGCTTATGTGGACGATATCAGCTTAAGTGAGATAGCCGGGCTTCCCTACGTTGACAATGTCAAACGAGTATCGTCTTACTCCAGACCGAGAGCGCAGCCCGATTATGGTGCCGCTTTCAGGTCCGGAAAGACGGCGGCGTTTGACTATGGACCATCGTTTAGCCAGATCTCCATAATCGCTATAGATTCTCTTCACAGTCTCGGGCTGTCCGGCGACGGCGTATTGATTGGCATAATGGATACCGGCTTCGATACGAGTCATTCGGTCTTCACGCATCTCAGGGATGATAACCGTATACTGGCGACTTATGATTATATAAACGCCGATTCCAATGTTGTCGATGAACCCGACGCCCAGCGGGCTCACGGGACTCAGGTGCTCTCCGCGCTTGCCGGCTTCAGTGAGGGATCGCTGATCGGGTCGGCATTCGGAGCCGAGTTCATTCTGGCCAAAACTGAAATAGTCCTTGGCAATGTCGAGATTCAAGCCGAGGAAGACAACTGGGTGGCGGCTGCGGAATGGATGGAACCACTGGGCGTGGATATCATCTCATCTTCTCTCGGCTATATCGATTGGTACGATACCACCCAGCTCGATGGCCAAACGGCTGTAATTACGCAAGCAGCAAACATCGCCACCTCGTTAGGAATTGTGGTTGTCAATGCCGCGGGGAATGAGGGCAATAATACTTCTTGGCGTAAGGTTATCCCTCCCGCGGATGGCGATTCGGTGATTGCGGTCGGAGCCGTCGATGTCGCCGGTGTGATTGTTGGTTCCTCGTCGCGGGGGCCGACCGCCGATGGTAGAATTAAACCTGATTTCTGCGCGCTGGGTGAATCCGTTTTCCTGGCATATTGGATCGGCGGATATGGTATTTCCCAGGGAACCTCATTTGCAGCTCCTCTTATGGCCGGGGGAATTGCGCTCTTGCTGGAAGGTCATCCTGATTGGACGTTGGCCGAGATATTGAATGCCCTCAAGGGATCGGCGTCTCATAACTTTCTTCCGAATAACACTTACGGCTGGGGAGTACCGGATTTCACGGCAGCGTTCTACAGGCAAGCCGGATGGCCGTCGGGCGATAGACTTTTCATCTTAATAGCCCCGCATCCTGCAATCGATTCCGTCGTTTTCTATCTCAGAGCGGCTGGTAGGGGCGAGGGAGAATTGTCTATTCACGATGTCTCGGGAGCTCTCGTAAATAGTATCCAGGTTGAAGCTGATAGTTCCGGTCTGGCAAGGCTGGTCTGGGATGGCTATAACGCTTCACATCGGCGCGTTGCCTCCGGAATTTATATCTCCAACTTCAGCATGCGTGGAGAGAATGCCCTCGAAAAATTCTTCTTTATTTCAAACCGCTAATCTTGTCTGACTCCTGATGTAACAGCTGGACCACGGCTGACACATTCTTATCGCCTTATTCCAGAATTAATTTCGGGAATATTCTATATTAATCGCCCGGCGAATACCCTTGACAATCCGATCACAGCAGATACATTTGCCGTGAGAATTTTACAGAGTGGATGCAATCAGGATCTGCATTGGAAGGCGTAAATCTGTAGAATCAGTTCTGGTGAAAGAAATAAACAAATATTC
>CBDVBL010000329.1:0-3157 GCA_965372205.1 uncultured bacterium | reverse complement strand
CTCTATCATGACGCCGACGGTGTTATGAATGTGGTAGTCTACTCTATGGACGCTAACGTCTTACCGGCCGGCAGCTCGACTTTATTCACCATTCCGGTGCTTTCGAATTCGGGCGGCTCCATGAGCTTTGCCGAGGTTTCCTCCTCCGACTCTTATGGTCGTTTGATGGAGACGGTGGCTTCTCTGGATGCTCCTCTGCCAACCGCCTATGCGGTCGAGCAGAACTACCCGAACCCGTTTAACGCCAGGACTCAGATCGGCGTTGCTCTGCCTGAAGCCAGTGACATTAATGTAGATATCTACAGTGTCACCGGTCAGCTGGTGGAGTCGATCTCCGGTCACTACGAGGCTGGAAACCATTCCATCACATGGAATGCTTCCGAAGTCTCTTCCGGCATATATTTCTACCGGGTTCAGGCTGGGGATTATTCAGAAACAAAGAGGATGGTTTTATTGAAATAATACGGTTTTAAGATATATAAAAAATAAGGGAAGTCATTTCGACTTCCCTTTCTTTTTGACGCTTTTATCTGCTGATCAAATCCAGTCTCCCGGGATCAGCACTCGATACGTTTTTTCGTTTATTATTTCTTGTACCCGAGTAACCTCCTAAACAGGACCGCGCGTTATTGCGGTTATGCTATCCATCACGTCGAAGCGCTTAACGCTCATATCGCTAAGGGCCGGGTGACTGCTGACTGCGGCAGCAAGCGGTCCGTCAAGAAAAGCCTTCAATGATGCCTCATCGTCGAAAAGATAGATACCCCCCGCCTCGCTTTCATCTTCGTTCATAAGCCAGATTTTCCAGCGGAGACCGCTGACAGCGGCGAATTTCTCGGCCAGCGGGGATACGGCCTGCTCATATTCGGCACTTGTGACGTTAAACTTGAAATTAAGCTGTAGAATTTTTTCTGCCATGGTTAGCTCTCCTCCGATTTTCTTGAATCCTTTCTATTAATGGTATTTAGATGAACCTAATGTCTATAGCAAATTGTTTCAGAATCAACTTTATCGATTATATCTTTTCTCATCAACGTTTGCCTTCCATTGAAAGAGGAGTGAATTTCTATTGATCCGGGAATATCGCTTTTGTCCTATGTGATAATTAGAAGTCTCATCCTCCTGAGTCAAGCAAAAAGCCATCGAGAATAGATAAAAACATGAAGCTATTCTCTTGCTTTTTGGATCCGGAGTACAGTATTTTGATTAGCGAAGTAGAGCTGAGAGCGGATAATTACATCTTAAGGAGAGGAACGAATGGCAAAAGTCAAGAGGGTTACCTATTTCATGGCGGATCTCGATGATAAGCCGGGTTCACTTCTCAAGATCGTGCAGGGTTTGAAGGCCAAAAATATCGGTCTGGCAGGTCTCTGGGGCTATGGAACCCGGGAAGGTAAGGCAAAGCTATATATCGTGCCCCAGGATGCCGACGAGTTGAGAAATGTGTGGAAAGCTGTCGGTTTGCTTTCCGGAGAAGGTACGGGCTTTTTGATCACCGGCGAGGATCGCACCGGTGCACTGAGTGAGAGTCTGGAAACCCTATCGAATGCCGGAATTAATGTTGACGCAATCGACGCGGCTGCTGTTGGCCCGCAATTTGGTTCCTTTATCTGGGTGGATGCCTCCGTCGTCGAAAAGGCGGCATCAGCTCTCGGAGCGCTATAATCAAGTCTTAAAGCCCACTATTCTCCTCAAAAGATACTGAAGAAATAACCATTTAAGGCGGCAGTTCAATTCATTCAGAATCTTTAGAGTTTTTTTACTATCGTTACCGAGAATTCTTGAGTTTTTCCCAATCGATCGGTTTGTTCTTATTGATCCGGGGCAGGTCAAGCGCTATGATCTCGACGTATTTCTGTGCCGCCGCCGTATTGAAAATAATCACTCGCTCCTCAGGCGTGATCCAACCCTCGGAGGTTAAGAGCTCCAGCGCCCCGACGCAGGCCGCAGTCTCGGGACAAACCGATATACCTTCAGCTGAAATTGTCAGGATCATCCATTCTCTTATACGTTTTTCCTCCACCGCCACGGCACGGCCTCCGCTGGCCCGGACCGTATCGAGGATCATGAAATCGCCCACAGCGGACGGCACCCGGATTCCGCTGGCGATAGTCTTCGCGCTCTCAAATGGTTCCGCGAAACGTTTTCCCGATTCGAAAGCGCGAACGACGGGACAGCAGCCGTCAGACTGAACGGCCACCATCCGCGGCCGCTTCTCACCTTTAAGCCAGCCTAATTCACTCAATTCCTCGAAAGCTTTCCACATGCCGATCAGACCCGTGCCGCCACCGGTAGGGTAGAGGATTACATCTGGTAATTCCCAGCTAAACTGCTCCGCCAATTCCAGGCCCATCGTCTTTTTTCCCTCGATGCGGTAAGGCTCTTTAAGGGTGGAAAAATCAAACCAATCCATTGTCTCTATACCTTCGCGGACGATCCGGCCGCAGTCGGCTATGAGGCCATTGACCAGAAACGTCCGGGCTCCATAAAGCCGTGTCTCGTATCGATTGATTGACGGAGTATCTTCGGGCATGAAAACATAAGCTTCCATACCGGCCCGCGCGGCGTAAGCGGCCGTCGCGGCACCGGCATTCCCGGCAGTGGGTATGGCAATCCGCTTAATTCCAAACCTACGAGCCATGTTGATTGCCATGACGAGCCCTCGGCTCTTAAAGCTGCCGGTCGGCAATTGCGATTCGTCTTTGATCCAAAGATCATTCGACCCTAATCTGGCCCCCAGGTTCGGGCAGCGCAAAAGCGGGGTCATTGTTTCCCCAAGTGAAATAATCTCGTCATCTATCCCGGAGGGTAGTAATTCTCGATAACGCCAGATGGTGGGTTCTCGATCCTTCAGCTTTTTCTTAGTCAGTACTTTCCCGATAGCCTGCAGATCATAGCGAACCCATAGAGGACGATCAGCATGCATGGTTTGGGGCCTGTCGGCAGGCAGACGCGTTCCATCGATGGCGCTTTCCAGATGAGTAACAAAAGAAGACACGGGGACCTCCTCGACTATTTAGAACCGGGCTCTTTTAGCCGTCAGGTGCAAATACAGATCACTGCCTCCAATTTATGACAAACTCGAGTCTATGTCAGCAAAACATTAAATCAAATAGGAGAAGTAATAAATCAGTTATAAACTGATTCCCTTCAAAGG
>CBDVBL010000328.1:0-3159 GCA_965372205.1 uncultured bacterium | reverse complement strand
GTACTATCCCGGGCGCAAAGGTATTTGAGATTGTGGAACGATGAGAGAGAAAATAATGATCCGCGGAAATCACAAACTCGCGATAGACTGGGCGAGGTCTTGTTGATGATGGGGCAGACACTGGAGCAAATGCGCAATACAGCGGACGCGATAGAAATCTATAAAAAATATCTGGCTTTATTTCCTGACGATAAGGCAATTGAAAGCCGCCTCGCACAAATGTCGGTTCCCGGCAAAACTTGAAAATATTGAGATTGGATTTATTATGTCACGAAGCAAAAAGATAGTCGGCAAGAATTCATTCTCCGTTAAATTCGACGATCTTACCGGATTGGCAGAAGCTACGGGAACCGGAATTCAAAAATCGGCCGAGTATTTTGAAAAGGCGCTTCGCGAGGCGAAATCCCAAAATGATAACGAGACCATGGCGCTGGCCTATTATGGCGCTATTATAAGCCAGATGAATCGGGATAATTACGATAGAGCCATCAAGCTCATTGAAGAGGCACGGGATTCGTTCGGCGATTATCTCGATCTCTATTTCCTGGAGCTTGCGACCTGTAATCGCTGTACAGAGTTTACAAAAGCCCTCGAGGCGGGGCATAGGTATTTAAGCTTACGAGAAAATACCGACCGCGACGTAAAACCCCACTTTTCGCAATCATATGATCTCTTGAGCGACGCACTCTGGCTTGCGTCGGAGGCGGCTCGGCGAACCGCAAACTTCAAAGAATCTATTGACTATCAGAGACGATCGATCGAAATAAATCCTCAGAATCATTTCCGGCGAATCGTTTTCGCCTCGAATCTCGGCAAAGAGAGTAAAATTGACGAGGCCATTGCCGTTCTCGATGATGGATTGAGGCTGTTTCCCCTTGAAATAGCATTCGAAAACGCTAAGGCCCTTGTCTTCGGGGATGCTGATGAATTCGATAAGGCTTCGGAGATTCTCGATAATATCCTGAAAGACAATCCTCGGGATGTCGATGCTCTGATAAACTACGGCGTCATATCTGAGAAGAAAGGCGACTATAGCGCCGCAGAAGATTATTTCAAAAAGGCCCTGTCTATATGCCCCGCTCATGATGTTGCCACATCGAACCTCAAGCGTCTAAAGGAGACTATCGAGGACAAAAGACAGACCATCTCCCTCTGCATGATTGTGAAAAACGAGGAACATTTCCTTCCGGGCTGCCTTAAAACCGTGCAGGGTTTGCCGGATGAAATCATAGTGGTCGATACCGGCTCCACCGACAGGACCATGGAAATCGCCCGGGAATTCGGAGCGAGAATATACGAACATCCCTGGCAGAATGATTTCTCGTTCCATCGCAACCAGTCAATCGACTATGCCACCGGCGACTGGATTCTCATTCTGGATGCCGACGAGGAACTCGATCCGTCTGAACACGATATGATCAAAAGCGTCATCAGGCGAAAAGATATAGATGCCGTTACCTTTGTCGTATATAATAAAATTCAGGCGGGAAGAACCGGCTTCCTGAATTCTCACAGACTCTTTAGAAACAAAAAGGAATACCGCTATTCGGGTATCGTGCACAATCAGCTTGGAATGGAAGGTACTACGCTTACCAGTCAGCTCAAGGTCTTTCATCATGGCTACGGGCTTTCCGAAGAGGAAATGCAGGCCAAGGGGAAAAGAACCGAGACCTTGATAAAAAAACAGCTGGAGGAGAATCCCGAAAACGCTTTTGCTCATTTCAACTTAGCCCAAATATACAGAGGCTTGTCGGAACCGGAATTGAGTTTGAAACACGCTACAAGGGTAATTGAGATTCTAGGCCCGGAAAATGTCGATCGCCGCCACGTGTATGTTATGGCCCTCGATCAGATTGGCTGCGCCCATGTTGGTTTAAACGATAATGAAAAGGCAAAAGAATATTTTTACAAAGCCCTGGAAATCAAAGAAGACTATCTGGATCCGTTGTTTAATCTTGGCTACGTTTACTCGAAGGAGAGCGATTACGACAAGGCCGACGAGCTATTTCATCGCTTCCTGGAGGTTCGTGCTAATTTTTCAGAGCATCGGGAATGGATAGGTCTGATCCTCAACAACCTGAACAGCCAGTTCGCAGTTTATTACGGTCTGGGTCTCTCGCAATATTTCCGCAATAATATAGATAAGGCGTTGGAATATTTTCATAAGGTGATCGATGAGGTCGGCGATTTCGAATATACGCATCATCTGCTGGCCCGCTGCTATCGTCACAAAAAGAAATTCGAAAAGATCGTATATCATGGCGAGAAGGCTATAGGATTTGATCATAAGGATGCAGAGATATATATTCTCCTCGGTGAAGCCCACCTCAATCTCAGGGATTCCGGGAAAGCATCTGAATGCTTCGAGAAATCTCTCGTCTTCGAGGATGCCCGGGACGCCTCGCTCCTTGGCGCGGCGGGCGCTGCTTCCCTGGAGGGAAATTATGAAAAAGCCATGGAGTTGATCAATAAGGCCCTGGAAACCGCCCCCCATTCTCCTCAGGTATTGGCGGCCAGGGGAGATCTGCTTTACTCCTCCAGAAGCTTTTCATCAGCCGCCCAGACATATAAAGATCAATCCATATCCAATCCGGATGATCCTGCCCCCTGGAATAATCTGGGCAATTGCTTTTTCAAGCAGCACAATTATGCCTCCGCCGAGGAATGCTATCGGCGTTCCCTGACCATCTCGCCGGGATTCGCCATGGGATATCGGAACCTGGCCGTATGTCTGCTGAAACGGGATAACCCTGAAGAGTCAGTTGCCTATTTTGAGAAATACGTCGAAGCCATCCCGGATGACGTTGACGCGCATGCCACGCTGGGGGACCTATACTACAACGCCAAAGACTACTGGAAGGCGATCTCGCAGTATGAGCTGTTCATCCGCCAAAGCCCCGATCAATATAATGCTATTCTCAGACTGGCCGATTGCTATTTCAACCTCGGTAAGCTCGATTCGGCAAAAGCGGGATATAGAGTCGTTCTTCGGAAAAACCCTGAGAATTCGATTGCAACCGGGCGCCTGAAAGAAATCGAGAGATTTACGGATTCCGTTGTAGTTCAATAAGATAGAAGCTGCAAAAAAATAACCCATAGATTAAAGCCGCCCCATATTGCTGTCGAATATATAGCAGAGAATACGAAGACTGAACTCTC
>CBDVBL010000327.1:0-3162 GCA_965372205.1 uncultured bacterium | reverse complement strand
CATCCGCGATGTTTATACCGGCTTATTCTATGTCAACGCCTCGACAATCGGCGCGGAGGTGCATCTGCCGTTCGGAGGCACCAAGCATACCGGCAATGGCCATCGTGAAGCGGGCACGGCCGCGCTCGATGTTTTCTCCGAATGGCGCTCTATCTATATCGATTTCTCCGGTAAACTGCAAAAGGCCCAGATCGACGAATTCTAAGATTGATTACAGATTTGTTTTGCGTCAGGATGGAAATGACAATGACATCTTGACGCCTGGGAACGTCGTGGTAGGGGTTCAATATATTGAACCCCTACAGATAGACTATTTTCATCCTGAGGGATAGAAGCGTTATTTGTTGACATATATATTGTCGAATGCCATATTCACCTCATGCATTACTGGTCAAAAAAGCTTTACGACCATTGATATCCCCCGTTTGTCGGGTTGTTACGACAGCTTTTAAGATTAGATTCGAGCTTGTATAATGATCAGGAAAGACTAAAAAGTTTGATAGATTGAGGATTTATGAATAAGAAGAAAGTAATCATCATGGGAGCGGCGGGAAGAGATTTTCACAATTTTAATCTTCTCTTCCGCGATAATGAGGAATACGAGGTAGTCGCATTCACCGCCACTCAAATCCCTGATATCGAAGATAGGAAATATCCCGCCAAACTTGCCGGGAGGCTCTATCCGGACGGGATATCGATTCATCCGGAATCGCAGCTTGCCACCCTGATAGCCAGGCACAAAGTGGACGAGGTTGTATTTTCATATTCCGATGTCAGCTATAACTATATCATGTCCAGGGCCGCCCTCGTGACGGCCTGCGGCGCTGATTTCAGGCTTGTGGGGGGATTCCCGACCATGCTGAAATCCAAAAAGCCGGTCATAGCGGTTTGCGCCGTCAGAACCGGTTCGGGGAAATCTCAGAGCACACGCAGAGTTTGTGAGATTCTCAATGAGATGGGCTTGAAGACGGCAGTGATCCGTCATCCCATGCCTTATGGAGATCTGACGAAACAGATCTGCCAGCGTTTCGCCACGCTCGAAGATCTGGACAAGCATAAATGTACAATCGAGGAGCGCGAGGAATACGAGCCGCATATTGCTCGAGGCCAGGTTGTTTATGCCGGAGTCGATTACAAAGTCATTCTCAAGAGCGCCGAGGCCGAGGCTGATGTTGTGGTATGGGACGGGGGTAATAACGATCTTCCATTTTACATGCCCGATCTGCATATCACGATAGTCGATCCTCACAGGGCCGGTCATGAAACATCGTATTATCCCGGCGAAACGAATGTCCTGCTTTCGGATGTCATTATTATAAATAAGGTCGATACCGCTCCTCCCGAGGGGATTCAGGCAGTGCGGGAATCTGTACGGCGGCTGAATCCCGGTGCGATAGTGGTAGAGGCGGCCTCGCCGGTATCGGTTGATGATGCTGGCCTGATCAGAGGTAAGAGCGTATTAGTCGTGGAGGATGGCCCGACATTGACACATGGCGAGATGACCTTCGGTGCCGGTATCGTGGCGGCCCGAAAATTCGGTGCGGCTGAGATTGTGGATCCTCGTCCCTATACGGTAGCATCGATAACCGCCACCTATGAGAAATATCCCAAGATCGGAACCCTTTTGCCGGCCATGGGCTACGGTGCAGAACAGCTAAAAGATCTGGAGACCACCATAAATCGTACTCAATGCGATTCAGTTATTATCGCCACGCCTATCGACCTGGGCCGAATTATCAATATCAGCAAGCCGTCGGTGCGGGTTCGTTACGAATTGCAGGAGACAGGTAAACCGAGCCTCAGCGACGTGCTGAGAGAGTTTATTGAAGAACCGGATAAGAAGAAAACAAGAAAGCCGAAATCTCGCTGAAGGGATTGCAGTCGGGGCCGATCTCATGAAACTAAGATATGATTGACGATATTTTGAGCCATAACAAGAATGTAAAAAAGGCAGTGGTCGCCCTCGGCGGTAACGCTATATCCAACCGCGATCGAGAGGATACGATTCCTCATCAGTTTGAGAACACTTATGCCAGTCTGGGATCTATCGTAGAGTTGATCAAAGATGGCTATCAACTGGCGATTACTCACGGCAACGGCCCCCAGGTGGGAAACGCGCTTTTGCGCGTGGAGCTGGCCAAGGGCAAAGCTCCCATATTACCTCTCTACATTTGCGTGGCCGATCTTCAGGGCGGTATGGGTTATATGATCGCCCAGTGTCTCCAGAATCACCTGAAAAAGGAGGGTATCGACCGCGAAGTTGTGACCATGGTATCCCAGGTGCTGGTCGATGAAGACGATCCGGCCTTTGAAAAGCCCACCAAGTTCATAGGCCAATTCTATGATGAGAGGACGGCGGAAATACTGCATAGAGAGATGGGCTGGAAGATGGCGCCGTTTCCAGGGGATAAGAGATGGCGCCGGGTCGTGCCCTCCCCCAAACCTCTCAGGTTAATCGAGCGCGAGACAATCAAAAGGCTTTTGGATAATAATAGCATTGTCGTAGCGGCGGGCGGGGGTGGTATTCCGGTTGTTTACAGAGACGAAAAGCTTCTCGGAGTCGACGCCGTTATTGATAAAGATCTGGCGGCGGCAGCGATGGCCAGAGATATCGGCGCCCAGCTGTTCATCATTTTCACCGACATTGAAAAAGTGGCCGTAAATTTCGGCAAACCCAATCAAAAGGATCTTGACGAAGTTACCCTGGCTGAGATAAAAGCCTATCGAGATGAGGGAAATTTCCCGGCCGGTTCAATGGGGCCGAAGATAGAGGCGGCCATTGACTTTTTGGAAAACGGCGGCGGGAAGGTTATAATCAGTTCCATAACGAGAGGTTACGAGACGGTAGTCGGCAAAGCCGGCACCAGGATAATGCCGTAGAGGTTTTTTCAATCGCCCGTCGAAAGAACAATCGTAAATACTTGATGAAATGAAATATGCACTGTCCCCCAGTATTGCTGAGAGCATCTTAGAAGTCGGCAACCTTTATGAAGTTGGCGGATCGGTACGCGATTCGCTCATCAATCCCGATGTCGAACATAAAGATCTGGACTACCTGATCACCGGCATTCCTCTTGATGATCTGATTACCATTCTACGGCAATTCGGGCAGGTAGATGTTGTGGGGACATCGTTCGGGGTTATTAAATTTGCCGCGGAGGG
>CBDVBL010000326.1:0-3180 GCA_965372205.1 uncultured bacterium | reverse complement strand
CGATCGCGGGCATCCCACTCTATCCGGTAATCTCCCGACGAAAGATGGCCATCCACGAGTCTATCAATCTGACGACCGAGAATATCGAAAACTGCCAGCTCCACATAAGATTCGACTTCGAGCGAAAATCTTATGATCGTGGATGAGTTAAACGGATTAGGGAAATTCGATAGATTAAACGATGGCTGATCCGGATATGGGTAATCATCTATGCCCGTTCTCTGAACGTATACGGTTCCATTAATCAGAACAGGTCGGATGAGATAGGTCGGAAGAGAAATGTTCGCAAAAGCCGACGGGTAATAATCGCCGGCAATGATTTCTATGGTTATTTCCTCATACGGCGGCGCATCGTCCCGGATGGAGAAATTGATATCCGCGAGGTGGTAATATCCGGCGCTTAATTCGTCTATATGATCCAGAAAGATTCTATCGTCGGCTATATACTGGTTTATATCAAGAGAATCAGAGCCGGGGCTCACCGATAGATTTTCAAAAAATAATGTATCCATGTGAAGCTGCACAAAAATGCCGGATAGATCATCGACCGTTTTCACGAACAGCGGCAGCACAAGAGATTCACCGGGAACACCAATTGTATCAGCCATTATCAGGCTATCCAGTTGCTCCGGTTGAGGGGGATTATCGCCTGGCGCATCACCCAAGAACATATAAACGAACTGCATCCAATCAGAAATCGTATGGTAAAGGCTGTCGTCATTGGCGTCGCCTGCATACCAGACACAGCCGCTGGTATCCTCTATCGGGGGGATATTCAGGTTTATCATATTCGCTAGAACTACTATGTCGGAGGCATCCAGATATCCGTTACAATTGAAATCGCCCGGCATCTGCGCCTGGGCATCGACGGCCAACGCAAGCGCCGCCAACAATGCAGCGATGATTAAAGCATTTACGTTAATTGCTAACTTTATGCTCGTCATACTATCTTCCTGACGGAGCCAGCGGATGATGAGAGGTTGAAACAGGCTGATAATCAAAACTCATCAGCAAGATCCTCGAGAGAACATCATTCAGATGTTCTGTTACGACATTGATCGTCGACCGAGATGTCTTAACGAATATTATTTTAGCAACGTCATACGCCTGGTAACGGTCTCTTCTGACGTAATCAAGCGGTAGAAGTAAACGCCGCTCGGGCGATCCTCTCCATCCCAGCTTATCGTATGGCTGCCGGCATCGAGGATACCATCCACCGGCGCATCAACCATCCGACCGAGAAGATCATAAATCACCAACCGGACCGGCCCCGATACCGGCAGGTCAAACGCAATCGCGGTCGATGGGTTAAACGGATTTGGATAATTCTGATTTAAGGACACGCGGATCGGTATTATATCCTCCAGATCAAAGACCGGTGTGGCCTGCCACAGGAAGTTCATTGCCGCATCGAGGATATCCTCCCGATTATCCCATCCCCCCCCTGGATAATCGTTGTAAATGCCCTCGATCCCAAATCCGAATGTCAACGCGGCATAACCGTTAATCGCGGCCACGGCGGCGATTCTGTCGCTACCATAGGAAAGCATCTGCATTCCGCCGTCCTGCAATATTAGAGCATCCCGAGAGACTTGATTCGCGGCGCCTCCACTGCCCGCCGTCAGGAACTGGAGACCTTCAAATACGGTGCCTGCGTCCCCGAAGACCATGGCGTCCGTTTCCCTTGTCTCGTATCCCACCCTGAGATAATCTTCAATAAGGGCCAGATCGGCGGGATCGCCTCTCTCGGAAAGTCTCTGCACGAAATCCTGGCTCGTCATAAGCAATCGTCCGGCACCGTCAAGATAAGTGGTCAGGGCTTCAACATCCTCGGACGGCATTGGCGCCCCACGGGTGTCCCCTGTAAACCATATGACCATCAAATATTCACCGAGCACGGACGCCGGAGACCCTTCGGTTGAAACATCCCAGACATCATAAACCTGTTCGAGGTTTTCCATGGCTGAAATAAAATATTCGCTCTCATTCAATCCGCCGTCGTCATCGACAAGCAAGAGGTCGGGCATTCCTACCAGAACTCTCCGTCTGAATTCCTGATTGTGCTCCCCGTTCTGGGCGGTGAATGTCAGGATAAACTCAACGAAGCTTACGGGGAAATCTTCCGGTACTGAAAAGACAATGGGATCGCCCTGGTTATCAAACGGCTCACCCGGCGGCGTATCTCCTATCCAGGAGATGGAATCCGTGAAGATGATACGCGAATCCGAACAGCCTCCTGTAACTGTCAGATCATCGACGAATGCCTTTAAGTTCTGGGCGGAGAATAACAACTCCAGAGTCTCTCCCGGTTCGGGACGCTGATTATCGTTGCCGCTGATCTCGTCAAATGACAGATCCAATAGCTCATACAAGGGCCCGGAATATTGCACCGCGAGATCGGCGAACATGGTGGAGTCGGAATCAGAAACGTCAGTTACCGATACCTCTGAGGGCTGCCCGTTATAAAGCCAGGCGTCAGGAGTAGAGAAATCGTCGAACGTACGATTATCGGTATTGCCCGGGTAGGGATCGCCTCCATCGGCGCCGCGGCCGGCCTCGAGATCGTAAGCCCCATCCGCTTGCTCTACTATTACCTTATAATGATTTTCGTTTCTGTTATCCTGCACCGTCTCATCGACATGTATTACCAATACTCCCTCTCCCGGCATTGAATAGTCGAAAAGCAGCCGCCTCCTGTTCTCCACAAGGAAATATTCGTAATCCGGTATTCCCAGACTGAATAACTGGTAAACGTCGGGTTCGAACTCAACGGCATCGATTTGCTCATCGTTGAGGGGATCTTCTACCACGGTTGGATTTATCCATCCCAGATCATACTTGCACCAGGCATCGAAATGAACGGGACGGGCTCCGCCGCCGCCCCAGGACCCACCGGCCATAACCGACCAATACCCCATCCCGCTCGAGCTGTAATCGGTATCATATAGATCCGGCAAACCGAGAACATGGCCGAACTCGTGGCAGAAAACCCCGATAGTTATGAGCTGACCTCCTGCATGCTCTTCCGGCTCCATCGAATAGACGGAGACATAAACTTCGTCTACCGGTATGGGATGGTTAGTTTGCCACTTATGGGACCAGATAAGGTTAGGGTTGCCACCACTATCCTCGGCTCCAGGCCCTGCGTGGACAACAAATAAGGCATCCACCATACCGTTG